>JACPUD010000107.1 GCA_016192435.1 Rhodocyclales bacterium
GCCGGCGATCACGCCATCGACGAGGTCGCGGTCCTCCGCAGTCAAACCGAGTTCGGCCATCGGCACCATCGCCGTCCCGTCAGCGCCAACTTTCAGGCGCTGGCCGGCAGATGCGCGGCGCGGATGGCGCGCAGCACTTCATGCGCGCACTGGGGAATCGGCGTACCCGGACCGAAAATGCCCGCCGCGCCGTCCTTGTACAGTTGCTCGTAGTCCTGCGGCGGGATCACGCCGCCGACGAAGATCACGATGTCGGAGGCGCCCTGCGCACGCAGCTCTTTGACCAGTGCCGGCACCAGGGTCTTGTGCCCGGCCGCCAGCGTCGACACGCCGATGGCATGGACATCGTTCTCGATGGCCTGGCGCGCGGCTTCTTCCGGCGTCTGGAACAGCGGCCCGACGTCGACGTCGAAGCCGAGGTCGGCGAAGGCCGTGGCCACCACCTTGGCGCCGCGGTCGTGGCCGTCCTGGCCCAGCTTGGCGATCATGATGCGCGGCCGGCGCCCTTCGGCGGCGGCGAAGTTGTCGATCAGGTCGCGGATTTCCTTCATCGTGCCGTCCTCGCCGAAAGCCGCACTATAAACGCCGGAGACGGTCTGGTTGGTGGCGCGATGGCGGCCGTAGATCTTTTCCAGCGCGTCGGACACCTCGCCCACCGTGGCGCGCAGGCGGATCGCCTTGATCGCCAGGTCGAGCAGGTTGCCGCTCTTGTCGCGCGCGGCCGCGGTCAGCGCGTCGAGCGCGGCCTGCACCGCGGCGCCGTCGCGGCTGGCGCGGATGGTCTTGAGACGGGCCACCTGTGCGTCGCGCACGGCGTGATTGTCGACGTCGAGGGTATCGATCGCGGCTTCTTCCTTGAGCTTGTACTTGTTCACGCCGACGATCACATCCTGACCCGAGTCGATCCGCGCCTGCTTCTGCGCGGCGCAGGTCTCGATCTGCAGCTTGGCCCAGCCGCTTTGCACGGCCTGGGTCATACCGCCCATCTTGTCCACATCCTCGATGATGCGCCAGGCTTCGTCGGCGATGTCCTGGGTCAGCTTTTCCATCATGTAGCTGCCGGCCCAGGGGTCGATGACGCTGGTGATGTGGGTCTCTTCCTGGATGATGAGCTGGGTGTTGCGCGCGATGCGCGAGGAGAATTCGGTCGGCAGCGCGATGGCCTCGTCGAGCGAATTGGTGTGCAGAGATTGCGTGCCGCCGAACACCGCGGCCATGGCTTCGATGGTGGTGCGCACCACGTTGTTGTAGGGGTCCTGCTCGGTCAGCGACCAGCCCGAGGTCTGGCAGTGGGTGCGCAGCATCAGCGACTTCGGGTTCTTCGGCTCGAATTCCTTCATGATGCGCCACCACAGCAGGCGCGCGGCGCGCATCTTGGCGATCTCGAGGTAGAAGTTCATGCCGATCGCCCAGAAGAAGGAGAGCCGCCCGGCGAAGGCGTCGACGTCCATGCCCGAGGCCAGCGCGGTCTTGACGTACTCGCGGCCGTCGGCCAGCGTGAAGGCCAGCTCAAGCGCCTGCGTCGCGCCGGCTTCCTGCATGTGGTAGCCGGAGATCGAGATCGAGTTGAACTTCGGCATGTGCTGCGCGGTGTAGCCGATGATGTCGGCGATGATGCGCATCGAAGGATCGGGCGGAAAGATGTAGGTGTTGCGGACCATGAACTCCTTGAGGATGTCGTTCTGGATGGTGCCGCTCAACTGTTCCTGGGAAACCCCCTGCTCCTCGGCGGCGACCACGTAGCCGGCGAGGATGGGCAGCACCGCGCCGTTCATGGTCATCGAGACCGAGACCTTGTCGAGCGGGATGCCGTCGAACAGGATTTTCATGTCCTCGACCGAATCGATCGCCACACCGGCCTTGCCGACGTCGCCGGTGACGCGCGGATGATCCGAGTCGTAGCCGCGATGGGTCGCCAGGTCGAAGGCCACCGATACGCCCTGGCCGCCGGCGGCCAGGGCCTGACGGTAGAAGGCGTTCGACGCCTCGGCGGTGGAAAAGCCCGCGTACTGGCGGATGGTCCACGGCCGCACTGCGTACATGGTGGCCTGCGGCCCGCGCAGGAAAGGCGCGAAACCGGGCAGGGTGTCGGCATAAGGCAGGCCCTCGACGTCGGCTTTGGTGTACAGCGGCTTGACGGTCAGGCCTTCGGGCGTAACCCAGTTCAGTTTCGCCACATCACCGCCCGGCGCCGACTTGGCCGCCGCCTTGGTCCAGGCCTCGATCGAGGGGATGCTGACTTGCGGTGCCTTGCTCATGTTTTTTCCTCTTTAAGGCGCTTGACTTCCTGATAGGGACGCATGATACTGCATCCATAATTATGAATGCAAGACCATCTTCGCAAATTGTCATCGCCCCCGCCCTCTACGAACAGGTGGCGGAGCGTTTGCGTACGCGCATCTTCGCCCATGAGCTTCCACCCGGCAGCTGGATCGACGAGCAGGCGCTGGTGCTCGAGTACGGCATCAGCCGCACGCCCTTGCGCGAAGCGCTGAAGGTGCTCGCCGCCGAAGGGCTGGTGGTGCTCAAGCCGCGCCGCGGCTGCTACGTGACCGAACTCTCGGAACAGGATATCGACGAGGTCTTTCCGGTCATGGCGCTGCTCGAAGGCCGCGTCGCCGAGGAGGCGGCGCGCCGTGTCACCAGCGCCGACTTTGCCCGCCTTGCCGCGATCCACGAGGAACTCGAACAGCATGCCGCGGCCAACAACACCGATCGCTTCTTCGAGGCCAACCAGCGTTTCCACACCGCCCTGCAGGAAATCGCCGGCAACCGCTATCTGGCGCAACTGATCGACGACGCGCGCAAGGTGATCAAGCTGACCCGCCGCGATTCGCTGCGGCTCGAAGGCCGGCTCAAGCAGTCGCTGGCCGAGCACCGCGAAATCCTCGAAGCCCTGCGCCTGAAAAATCCCGCCCTGGCGCAAAAGCGCATGCACGACCACCTTCTGTCCGGCCGCGCCGCGCTGGCGAAGCTGGCGACCTCGGCAGGCTGAGTCGGCAGCCGCGTTGCGGCGCCCGCGGTAACATCCCTCACCCGGGCACATTCCCGATCCAATTGCGTTCGTCATGACGCTGCTGCAGGACGCACTCGATCGAACCCTGAGGGAAGCCCAGTGCGCGCGGCGCTGGCACACGCTGCTGGCGATCTGGCTGGAAACCCGCGAGCCGGCGGCACGGCGCTCGGTCCTCGACCTGCTCGCCCGGCATGACGACGGCGACCCGCGCAGCGCGATCCTGCGCCTGACCTTCCTGGCCCGCGCCAGCGGCGATGTCCGCTTTGAAAATGCCGCCGCAGCCCGAGTTCTGGCCATGGAACCGGGCGACCCGGATCGCCTGGCGGCCTTCATGGCCTACCGCTGGCTCAACGCGTTGCAAAGCATCGCGGACCGCGCCGACTTCGTCGCCGACCTGAGCGCCGGGCTACTGCCCGCAATGGCCAGGCGCCTGATGCTGCAGGCCACCGCGCGGCTCCCGCCCGGCTTCGTGCCGCTCGCGGCGGACGCGATCCGGCGCGTGGCCGTCGTGCTGCCCTATGTCGGCCACCGATTTCACACACCGAGCATGATGGGGGTCGAGCAGGCCATCGTCCTCGCCCGCGCCGGCTGCCAGACAAGAATATTCTCGGCCCAGGAACTGACGCCGCCGGACGCCGCGCTGTTCCGCGGCGACGGCCGCGAATTGCTGCTGCCCCCGCTCGATGCGCAGGCATGGTCCGGCATCCTGCCGGCCGGCCTGGGCATGACGATCGCCGACAGCCGCTACAGTTTGCCGGGACGCTGGGCCAGCCAGATGGCGGCGCTGGCCGCATTCGATCCCGATGTCGTGCTGGCGGTCGGTCTCTATTCGCCGCTCGCAGCGGCCTTGTATGCCTTGCGCCCGGTCGCCGGCATCAGCGTCAATACCGTGCCGCCGATCGCCCCCCTGGATGTCTGGCTGACGGCCGATCCCCAAGCCAATAGGCGCCCGGCATGGGGCGGTGCCTTCGCGCCGCCGCAACCGGTGTATCACCCATACCGCATCAAGCGCGCAAGCACGGATTCGCGGCTCTCCCGCGCCGCGCTCGGGCTGGACGAAACAGCGCTGGTCTGGATCACCGCGGGGTTTCGGCTCAAGCGCGAAATCGAGGGCGAATGGGCAAGCCGGATGCTACAACTGATGGCGCGCCATCCCCGCGTAGTCTGGCTACTGGTGGGCGGCGACGGCGAGCTGCCGCCGGCCTTGCGGCAGGCACAGGCGGGGCGCGTGCGCGCCCTGGCGACGCGCGACGACCTGCCCGGCGTCTTCCGTTGCTGCGATATCTACGTCAATCCGCCGCGCATGGGCGGCGGCTTCAGCGTCGCCGAAGCGATGGCGGAAGGCTTGCCGGTGACCGCCTTCGCCAATTCCGACGGCGGCGACAAGCTCGGCGAACTGGCGCTGCCCGACCTCGATGCCTACCTGGCGCGCCTCGCGGCGCTGAGCGAAGATCCCGACCTGCGCCGCAGCATGGGCCAGGCCCTGCGGCAACGCTTCGACCAACGCCTCGACCTCGCGGCCTCGGGCCCGGCGCTGCTGGCCGCCTGCCGGCAGGCGGCCGATCTGGCCCGCGACAGGCTTACAAAGTCTTCCTGAATTTCGCCGGTATCCCGAGCACCAGCACGCCCTCGGGCACATCCGCGGTAGCCACGGCGCCGGCACCGACGAAGGCGCCGTCTCCGATCACCAGGCGCTCCAGCAGGGTCGCGCCGATGGCGATCGTGACGCCGCAGCCGATGCGCGACAGCCCACCCAGATTGGCGCCAGGCTGGATGCGCGAAAACGATCCGATATGCGTATCGTGGCCGATGGTGACGCCGCGATTGACGAAGACATGGTCGTCGATCCGGACTCCCGGCCCGATCACGCTGTTGGCGCCGACGAAGACGCCCTGACCGAGCCGGGCCAGGGGCGACACATAGGCGGTCGGATGCACCAGCGTGTGGTAGCGAAGGGCGAAGCGCCGCTCGATCTCCGCCGCCAGATTGGCGCGCGTCGGCGTGGTCGGGCCGAGCAGGTAGAGTTCGTCGGCGCCGGGCTGGAAGTCATCCAGCATCACCACCTGCGGCGGCTCGCAGAGCCCGCGCAGGGCTTCGATGCGCGCCGCCAGGGGAATGTCGCGCGGCCCGTCCGATTCCGGCAGATGCAGCACCACCTTGGCCGGCTGCAGGCCGTTGGCCAGCGC
>JACPUD010000108.1 GCA_016192435.1 Rhodocyclales bacterium
CCTGCGACATGTTGTCGAGGGTGGCCTGCAGCACCTGCGTCTTGCGCGCCATCTCGATCTCGGCCTGCTTGGGTTCCGTGATGTCGCGCGCGGTACCGTGATAGCCGACGAACAGGCCGGCGTCGTCATAGTGGGGTTCGCCGCATACCTTGAGCCAGCGCTCCTCGCCGGCCGCGGCGCCGATCCGGTATTCCAGCTCGAAGGCTTCGCGTGCCGCAAGCTGTCGGCGATGCGCATCCCATTGCGCGGGCGACAGCGCCGACGGAGAAAGCTCCCAGCGCGTCTTGCCCTTGATGGTTTCCAGCGGCAGCGGCATTTTGCTGGTGCTGGCGAGTCCGGCGCCGGTGATGCTGACAAAGCGTCCTTCGGCATCCTGTTCCCAGAACCAGTCCGTGGACATCTCGGCCATCGCGCGAAAGCGCCGTTCGCTCTGGCGCAGATCGTGCGTCATGCGCGCCGCAAGCTGTGCAGCCTTGCTGCGCGAGCGCGCCAGCGCGAGGTAGAGCGCGGCCAGCAGCAGGCTGATGACGATGCCTGCGGCGAGGATCAGCAGCGACGCCTGGCTTCCCTGCTGCTGGGCGAGCCAATCCTGCCGGGCGCTGACGCTTACCTGCCAAAGGCGGCCCCCGACCGGGATGATCGTGGTGGTCGCCATGCCGCTTTCTGCGGTCCCGAGCGGGGTTGCGCCGGCGCACGTCTCTGCGATCAATTGCATCACGGGCGCGGAATCTGTGCTGTCGGCGCTGGCATCCAGGTCGTGCACCACGACACAGTGTCCGGCCAGATAGGGCTCGGCGAAGATATCCTTGAATATTTCACCGGCGTTGAGCGAGATCCCGACCAGGCCGACGAAGGCGTTGCGACGATCGTCGGACGACGTCAATTGCACGCCGTAGCGATATACCGGTGCACGCAAGACCATGCCTTTCTCACCCTGCGGGGTCTGCGCCAGCTGGAATGGCGGCGTCAGGCTTATGCGGCCCGTATCGCGGGCGCTCAGAAATGAGGCGAGGTTGGGCGGCTGGTTGCCGACATCGAGGCCGAAGGCGCTCCGATTGCTATAGAAAGGCTCGATATACTCGATGACGAAATGCTCGGCGCCGGCGCTTTCGGGATGCATCGCGAAATTCGGGAATCCCTGTGCGTTGAGGCTGCGGTCGCGACGCACGGCAGCTACGAAGGCAGCTTTTTCCGCGGTGGCCACGCGGCGCGTAAAGTGCAGCGCCCTGACCCCCGGCAAGCGCAGCTGGGCGTGGAGGTTGTTGTAATAACGCTGGAATTCGCTGCGATCGATGTGCTCGGAGGCGATGAACAATCCCTGCATGCCGAGCAACACCGCCTGAAAATCGTCGATGCGGTTCTGGATGCCGGCCAGCGCCAGGCTCGATCCGGCGCCGAAGCGCGTCCGCAGTTCGTTCTGGTAATTGTCATGGGCATGACGCGACAAGCCGAAGCTGACCAGCAAGCCGATCGCCAGCACGATGCAGGCAATCATCAGCGGCAGCGTGCTGCTTGCGCCTTGTCGCATCTGCTCCGCCCTGGAAGCCTGCGGCGGAATTTTCCCGGTATGGTCCACGGACACCATGGTGCCAGCCTAATGGCAGGCTGTTAACTATGCAACTGTTTGCGCGAGGGTTATTTCCCGCATCGCAGTTCGAGCCTGCTTGCGCAAACGCAAGGCGCACAGCATAATCAGTCGCAACAGAGAGCGGGGCGCTGATAGTCGGTGCCCCCGATAATTCGAAAAGAGCTTGATGGCCGAAGATTGCATTCTCGAAACCCGTGGACTCGTCAAGGAATTCCGTGGCTTCGTCGCGGTGAACGGCGTGGACCTCAAAGTCAGGCGTGGGCACATTCACGCGCTGATCGGCCCCAACGGGGCGGGCAAGACGACCTGCTTCAATCTGCTGACCAAGTTTCTCGAACCGACGCGCGGCGAGATCCGTTTCAACGGCATCGACATCACGCGCGAAGCGCCGGAGAGGATTGCACGGCGCGGCATCGTGCGCTCCTTCCAGATTTCTGCCGTATTCCCCCATCTCACCGTGCTGGAAAACCTGCGTATTGCGCTGCAGCGCAAGCTGGGCACCAGTTTCCATTTCTGGAAGTCCGAGCGCAGCCTTGATCTGCTCAACGACCGCGCCATGGAGCTGCTGAGCGCAGTCGGCCTCGAAACCTGCGCCGACATGGTGACCGTGGAAATGCCCTACGGCAGGAAGCGCGCCCTGGAAATCGCCACCACGCTCGCGCTCGACCCCGAACTCATGCTGCTCGACGAACCGACCCAGGGCATGGGGCACGAGGACGTGCACCGGGTCATGGAACTGATCAAGCAGGTCTCGGCCAACCGCACCATCCTGATGGTCGAACACAACATGAAGGTCGTGGCCGGCATCTCCGACACCATCACCGTGCTGGCGCGCGGCGCGGTGCTGGCCGAAGGGCCTTATGCCGAAGTCGCCGCCAACCCGCTGGTGATCGAGGCCTACATGGGTAGCGATGCCAATGAATTGACATCGAGCCCCGGCAACGTCAGTCTTCCCCCCGGCCCCCTTCCCGGGGAAGGGGGTGACGCCGGCTCGCTGCGATCGACAGTTGGCGGCAGCCGGTGAGTGCCACCGAATTCCTCCGGGTCTCCGACCTGCACGCTTTCTACGGCGAATCGCATGTGCTGCACGGCATGGATTTCACGGTGCGGCGCGGCGAATGCATCAGCCTGCTGGGACGCAACGGCGCCGGGCGCACCACGACGCTGCGCGCGATTCTCGGCCTGACCGGGCGGCGCACGGGCTCGATCATGCTCAACGGCCGCGAAGTCATCGACCTGCCTTCGCACCGCATCGCCCAGTTGGGCGTCGGTTACTGCCCGGAGGAACGCGGCATCTACGCCAGCCTCAGCTGCGAGGAAAACCTGCTGCTGCCGCCGCAGGTGGGCAGCGGCGGCATGAGCCTGGACGAATTGTACGAAATCTTCCCGAACCTCAAGGAACGCCGCAACAGCCAGGGCACACGGCTCTCGGGCGGCGAACAGCAGATGCTGGCGATGGCGCGCATCCTGCGCACCGGAGCCAAGCTGCTGCTGCTCGACGAGGTGTCCGAAGGACTGGCTCCGGTCATTGTGCAAAAACTGGGCGAGATCATCAGGATGCTCAAGCAACGCGATTACACCATCATCCTGGTCGAGCAGAATTTCCGCTTTGCCGCGCCGCTGGCCGACCGCATGTTCATTGTCGAGCACGGGCAGGTGATGGAAGAAATCGCGCAGCACGAAATCAGCGAAAAGCAACATTTGCTGCAGGAGTACCTCGGGGTCTGAAGCTTCCGGCCCCGTCAATTTTTACCAAGGAGGAGACACCATGATGAAACGCAAACTGCTGACCCTGGCCATTTCCGCAATGCTCATGCCGGCGGCAGGATCCGCCATGGCGCAGGCCAAAGGCAAGATTTCCGGCGACGTGGTCAAGATCGCCGTGTTGACCGACATGTCCGGCGTGTATTCCGACCTCGGCGGCAAGGGTTCGGTGGTGGCGGCCGAAATGGCGATCGAGGACTTCAAGGCGCAATTCAAGCCGAAGTTCAAGATCGACCTGGTGTCCGCCGATCACCAGAACAAGGCCGATGTGGGCTCCAACAAGGTTCGCGAATGGTATGACACGCAAGGCGTGGACATGGTCACCGACGTGCTGAATTCCGGCGTGGCGCTGGCGGTGGCCAAGGTCACCACGGAAAAGAACAAGATCATGCTCAACACCGGCGCGGCATCGACCCGCCTGACCAACGAGGATTGCGCGCCGAACAACGTGGTGCATTACGTCTATGACACCTATGCCCTGGCCAACGGTCCCGGCAAGGCCGTGACGAAGCAGGGCAAGGACAGCTGGTTCTTCTTGACCGCCGACTATGCCTTTGGCCATTCGCTGGAAAAGGACACCATGGAAGCCGTGAAGGCCAACGGCGGCAAGGTGCTCGGCGCCGTGCGCCATCCCCTGAATGCCTCGGACTTCTCATCCTTCCTGCTGCAGGCGCAGGCGTCCAAGGCCAAGGTGATCGGCCTGGCCAACGCCGGCGGCGACACCATCAACTCGATCAAGGCCGCCAACGAGTTCGGCATCACCAAGGGCCAGACCCTGGTCGGCCTGCTCACGACGGTGGTCGATATTCACGCCCTGGGCTTGCAGACCACGCAAGGCATGATGTTCACCGAGGGTTTCTACTGGAACCTGAACAAGGAAACGCGTGAATTCAGCCGTCGCTTCTTCAGCAGGCACAAGAAGATGCCGAACATGCTGCCGGCCGGCACCTATTCGGCCGTGATGCATTACCTGAAGGCGGTTCAGGCGACCGGTACCGATGACACGGCCGCGGTCATGAAGCAGATGAAGGCCACGCCGATCAACGATCCCTTCGCCAAGGGCGGCAAGATTCGCGAGGACGGCCGCATGGTCCATGACATGTACCTGGTCGAAGTCAAGAAGCCCGCCGAGTCGAAGGAGCCGTGGGACTACTACCACGTCAAGCAGGTGATTCCGGGCGACCAGGCTTTCCAGCCGATGGCGGCTTCGCGCTGCGCCGCCGTCAAGAAGTAATCCCGACGACAATGCAGGGGATGTTCGCATGACGGAGATTTTCGGCGTACCGATCCAGGCCCTGTTCGGCCAGCTCATGCTGGGGCTGGTCAATGGGTCTTTCTATGCCGTTCTGAGCCTGGGGCTTGCCGTGATCTTCGGCATGCTGAACATCATCAACTTTTCACATGGCGCGCTCTACATGACGGGCGCCATGCTGACCTGGATCGGCCTCGAGTATCTCGGCATCGGCTACTGGTGGATGCTGGTGCTGGCGCCGATCTGCGTCGGCATCATCGGCATCGCCATCGAGCGCCTGATGCTGCAATGGCTGTACAAGCTCGACCATCTCTACGGCCTGCTGCTGACCTTCGGCCTGGCCCTGATGATCGAGGGCCTGTTCCGCGACCTTTACGGCGTCGCCGGCCAGCCCTATTCGATTCCTGAGGAATTGTCGGGCGCCTTTAACCTCGGTTTCATGTTCCTGCCCAAGTACCGCGCCTGGATCATCGTTGCTTCGCTGTCGGTATGCCTCGCCACCTGGTACGTGATCGAGAAGACGCGGCTGGGCGCCTATCTGCGTGCGGCCACCGAGAACCCGAAACTGACCCAGGCCTTCGGCATCAACGTACCGCTGATGGTGATGCTGACCTACGGCTTCGGCGTCGGTCTGGCCGGATTCGCCGGAGTGCTCGCCGCGCCGGCCACGCAGATCGGGCCGCTGATGGGTTCCAATCTGATCATCGTAGTCTTCGCCGTGGTGGTGATCGGCGGCATGGGCTCGATCCTCGGTTCGGTGGTGACGGGTCTCGGCCTCGGCATCATCGAGGGCATGACCAAGGTGTTCTGGCCCGAGGCCAGTGCCACGGTGGTGTTCATGATCATGGCGGTGGTGCTGATGATTCGTCCGGCCGGCCTGTTCGGGAGGGAGAAATGAACCGGCGCGTGACCGTCGCCTACCTGTTCGGCCTCGGCCTCTTGCTGCTGGCGCCGATGTTCATCTATCCGATCCTGGTCATGAAGGTACTGTGCTTTGCGCTGTTTGCCTGCGCCTTCAACCTGCTGCTGGGCTACACGGGCCTCCTGTCCTTCGGTCACGCGGCGTTTCTCGGCACCGCGGGCTATGTCACGGGCCATGCGCTCAAGGTCTGGGAATTGCCGACGCTGCTCGGCCTGCTGGTCGGCACCGGTGCCGCCGCCTTGCTCGGCTGGGTGATCGGCAGCCTCGCCATCCGCCGCCAGGGCATCTATTTTGCGATGGTCACACTGGCGCTGGCGCAGATGGTGTTCTTCTTCTTCCTCCAGGCGCCCTTTACCGGCGGCGAGGACGGCCTGCAGGGTGTGCCGCGCGGCACGCTGTTCGGCCTCGACCTGGCCGACGACATCAACCTCTACTACCTCGTCGTGGCGATCTTCGCCGGCTCCTTCTGGCTGATTCAGCGCGCGATCCATTCGCCCTTCGGCCAGATTCTCAAGGCCATCCGCGAAAACGAGCCGCGCGCGATTTCCCTGGGCTACGACGTCGCCAAATACAAGCTGCTGGCCTTCGTCCTCTCGGCCGGACTGGCCGGGCTGGCTGGCGCCACCAAGACCCTGGTGTTCAAGTTCGCGACACTGACCGACGCCCACTGGCACACCTCGGGCGAGGTGGTGCTGATGACGCTGCTGGGCGGCATGGGCACGGTGTTCGGCCCGCTGGTCGGAGCGACCGTGATCGTCACGTTGCAGAACGAGCTGGCCGACAAGGTGGGTTCCTTGGTCACCGTGATCATGGGCGCGATTTTCGTGATCTGCGTGCTGGCCTTCCGCCGCGGCATCGTCGGAGAATCGCTGGCGCTGTACAAGCGTGTGATCGGCCAGAAGCCGCTCTGAGCCTTCCGTCATGAAACTGGCCGCAATCGCCCTGGCCTGGCTCGGCTATTTCGCGCTGCATTCCGTCCTGGCGGCGTCGAGCTTCAAGGCCTGGGTCGCCGATCGCTGGCCGCAGTTCATGCCGGGCTACCGGATCGCGTTCAACCTCCTGGCCACGCTGACCTTGATTCCGGTGCTGTGGCTGGTCTACCGCGGCGACAACGATTGGCTCTGGCGCTGGCAGGGCGCCTGGGCCTGGCTGGCCGATGGCCTTGCGCTCGCGGCGATCCTGAGTCTCCTGCTGTCGGGCCCGGGCTATGACATGGGCGAGTTTCTCGGCTTGCGCCAACTCAGGCAGCATGGGCAAGAGCATCCCGAGCAGTTCACGGTTTCCGTCCTGCATCGCTTCGTGCGCCATCCCTGGTACTGCGCCGGGCTGGTCCTGATCTGGACCCGCGACATGAACGGGCCGCTGCTGATATCGGCGCTGATGATCAGCGCCTACTTCGTGATCGGCTCGAAGCTGGAGGAAGGCAAGCTGCTGGCCGTCTATGGCGAGACCTATCGCCGCTACATGGAGAAGGTGCCGGGCCTGATTCCGCTACCCTGGAAACGCCTGACGGCCGCCGAAGCCGCCGCACTGACCAAGAGCGCCGACCCGGGCTGACCCGGGCCGACCCTTCGCGTGATCAGGCCTTGCGGCTGTCCGTATCGCGCAGCATGGCCGCCAGCATGGCGATGCTCATCGAACTGAAGGCGATCAACGACCATTCGGCGATCGACAGACCGAGAAACTTCCAGCCGGCCTCCGAGCACAGGCCGGAGGCTTCGAACAGCAGCGGCCAATGGCTGCCGGCCCAGTTCACGAAATGCTCCCACCATGGCTGGTCGGCCGTGCAGCTGACGCCCTTGGCAAAGCGCTGCAGCCAGGTCTGGTAGGCCGCGATGCCCATTCCGGTCAGCGCGGTGGCGGCCATCACCAGCGCCGCCGTCAGGCGCGTACCTCGTGCGCCGGCCAGAAACCACGCCGCGATGGCCTCGATGCCCAGCAGCAGGTAGAGCATGCGCTGCAGTATGCACAGTGGGCAGGCGGCAAGATTCATGGTGTGGGCCAGAACCAGACCGCCGGCGACCAGACCCACGGCCGTCGCGCCGGTCGCGGCGAACAGGCCGCGCGGGGTCAGCAGCAGGCGCAGCAAGACCATGCCTTACTTTCCCTTGCGATCCTGGCGCGCCTTGGCGATCACGGTGTCGGTAATCCGCAGCAAGTCCTCGTAGCTGCTGGCGGCCTCGTTGTTGATCAGGAATTTTCCATCCACGGCCAGTGCCGGGACGCCGCCGATGCGCGCCGCGGTGGCGTCCTGATCGCCGCGCTGTACCTTGCTCTGCATGGCGAAGGAGGCCATCGCGTCGGCGAACTTCTTGCGGTCGGCGCCTTTGCCGGCCGCCCAGTTAACCACGGCCTCGTCGGACTTGAAGGCGACGCGCTGCTCGTGAAGCGCAATGAATACCGCGGTGTCGAGCCTGGCCAGATCGCCGGTGGTTTCCAGCGCGTAATAGATCCGGGCCAGGCGTGCCCATTCGGGACGATTGAAGCTGACCGGTACGCGCCGGAAATTCACGTCCTTCGGCAGGCCGGCAGCCCATTTGCTGACGAGGGGATGAAAATCGCTGCAATGCGGACAACCGTAGGAAAAGAACTCGATCACCTCGATCTTGTCCTTGACGCTCGCCAGGGGCGGGCTGATGGCCTTGAATTCACGGCCGGCCAAAGGTTCGGCGGCCAGGGCAAGGCCGGGCAGGGCCAGGCATGCCAGGAGGGCAGAAAACAGCAGGGTAACGAGTCGCTTCATGAATATCTCCGTGGAAATAGCGTTCGAGTGGAATTGTAAGACAGCGTTCCCCATACAATGATCGAAGGCCGAAATTTATACGGGGCGAGACTTTCATGGATCGATTGGCGGCGATGCAGACTTTCGTCCGGGTGGCCGAGGCGGGCAGTTTTACCGCCGTGGCCGACCAGTTGAACGTGGCGCGCTCGGCGGTGACGCGTCAGATTGCCGCGCTGGAAGCGCACCTGGGCGTCAAGCTGATAGCGCGCAGCACGCGCCGACTGTCGCTGACTTCCGCCGGCACCACCTATATCGAGCAATGCCGCGAAATCCTGGATCGCATCGACGAGGCCGAGGGCGACCTGGCCGGCGAGCGGCAAACCCTGCGCGGCAACATACGCACCACCGTGCCCCTGACCTTCGGCCTGCTGCACCTGACGCCGCTGATCCTGGAATTTTCCCAGGCGCATCCCGACATCCGCATCGACCTCGACTTCAACGACCGGCGCGTGAACCTGATCGAGGAAGGCCTGGATCTCGCGCTGCGCATCACCGAGCGCCTGCCGGAAACCACCGTGGCAAGGCGCCTGACCACCTGTCGTTCGGTGGTCGCGGCGGCGCCGGCCTATCTGCGGCGGCATGGCGAACCGACGCATCCCGACGAGCTGGCGCAGCACGCCTGCCTGCCTTATTCGCTGACTTCGCGCAGCACCTGGACCTTCCTGATCGACGGCCTGCCGCATGCGGTCGAGATCAGCGGGCCGATCACCGCCAATAACGGCAACGCCCTGCAGGACGCCGCCATCCAGGGCATGGGCATACTCTATGGGCCGACCTTCATTGCCGCCGAGGCGATTCGCCAGGGCCTGCTGGTGCCGATCCTGAGGAAATTCCAGACGCCGGTGCTCGACATGTTCGCGGTATTCCCGGGCAACCGCTTCGTGCCGCAGCGCGTGCGCGCCTTCGTCGATTTTCTTGCCTTGCGCCTGGGTCCCGAACCTTACTGGGACCAGGGCTTGCCATTGGAGTAAGCCATCATGGATATGCCGAAAAACCTCTTCAAGCAAAGACTGCGGCAGCGGCAGTGGCAGGTCGGACTCTTCGTCGGCCTGGCCAATGGCATCAGCATGGAAATCCTCGCCGGCGCGGGTTTCGACTGGCTGGTGATCGACGCCGAGCACACGCCCAACAATCCCGCCAGCGTACTCGCGCAACTGCAGGTGGCGGCGCCCTATCCGGTGCAGTTGCTGGTGCGCCCGATGAGTCACGATGCCGCGCTGATCAAGCAGTATCTCGACGCCGGGGCGCAGACCCTGCTGCTGCCGCTGGTGGACAACGCCGAGCAGGCACGGCAACTGGTGCGCGCCGTGCGCTATCCGCCCGAGGGCATCCGCGGCGTCGCCGCCTCGTTGTCGCGCGCCGCGCGCTGGAGCGGCATCAAGGACTACGTGAAGCAGGCCAACGCGGAGGTCTGCCTGGTGGTGCAGGTCGAAACGCGGCAGGGCCTGGAAAACCTCGACGCCATACTGGCCGTGGCGGGCGTCGATGCGGTGTTCATCGGCCCGGCTGATCTCGCCGCCTCGCTGGGTCATCTTGGCGATGCCGGACATCCCGAGGTGAGGGCGGCCATCGAGCATGCACTGCCGCGCATCGCGGCAAGCGGCAAGGCCGCCGGCATCTTCGTCACCGAGCCGGAACTGGCGCGGCACTATCGCACGCTCGGCGCCAGCTTCGTCGCCGTCGGCGGCGACACCACGCTGCTGCGCAGTGCGGCGCTGACGCTGGCCGCTGCTTTCCAGGGCGGCGAGTCCGCGCCTGGCGCAGCCACCTGACAAGAGTTGGCGCTGGCGCGACGGCGAGCGGCGGGCATAGGATAGGTCCGCGCCTTTCAGCGCAGTCCGGCTAAACTTCAACTTTCAGATCGAAAGCACTTTATGAAGAACCCAGAACTGTTGCGCAATGCCTGCCTGATCGATGGCGAATGGCTGGCGGCTAGCGGCGCCCGCCTCGAAGTCCGCAACCCGGCCAATGGCGATCTGGTCGGCTCGGTGCCGAGCTTCGGCGCCGCCGAGACGCGGCGCGCCATCGATGCGGCGCAGGCCGCCTTCCATCCGTGGCGGGCGAAGACGGCCGGCGAGCGGGCGACGATCCTCAAGCGCTGGTTCGTGTTGATGATGGACAACCAGGACGACCTGGCGCGCCTGATGACTCTGGAGCAGGGCAAGCCGCTGGCCGAGGCGCGCGGCGAGATCGCCTATGCGGCGTCCTTCATCGAATGGTTCGCCGAGGAGGCGCGGCGCGTCTATGGCGAGGTCATTCCCTCGCCGCTGCCCGATCGGCGCCTGATCGTGCTGAAGCAGCCGGTCGGCGTCTGCGCCGCGATCACGCCGTGGAATTTCCCGGCGGCGATGATCACGCGCAAGGTCGCGCCGGCCCTGGCGGCGGGCTGCACCATGGTGGTCAAGCCGGCCGAGCAGACGCCGCTCTCGGCCCTGGCCCTGGCCTGGCTCGGGCAACAGGCGGGCATTCCGCCCGGCGTGCTCAACATCGTGACCGGCGAACCGGTGCCGATCGGCGGCGAACTGACCTCGAATCCGAAAGTGCTGAAACTGTCCTTCACCGGCTCGACCGAGGTCGGCCGCTTGCTGATGGCGCAGTGCGCCCCGACCATCAAGAAGATGTCGCTGGAACTCGGCGGCAATGCGCCCTTCATCGTTTTCGACGACGCCGACCTCGACGCCGCGGTGGCCGGGGCGATGGCCTCGAAGTACCGCAATACGGGGCAGACCTGCGTCTGTACCAACCGCTTCCTGGTGCAGGAAGGCGTGCGCGATGCGTTTGCGCAGAAGTTGGCGGCTGCCGTGGCCGGGCTCAAGGTCGGCAGCGGCCTGGAGGAGGGCGTCACGCAAGGGCCGCTGATCGACGGCGCCGGGCTGGCCAAGGTCGAGGAACTGCTGGCCGACGCCGTGGCGCAGGGTGCCAAGGTGGTATGCGGCGGCAGGCGCCACGCGCGCGGTGGGACTTTCTTCGAGCCGACGGTGCTGACCGGCGCGACGCCGGCGATGCGCCTGGCGCGCGAGGAGATCTTCGGCCCGGTGGCACCGATATTCAGCTTCAAGGACGAAGCCGAGGCGGTGCGCCTGGCCAACGACACCGAGTTCGGCCTCGCCGCCTATTTCTACAGCCGCGACATCGCGCGCGCCTGGCGCGTCGGCGAGGCGCTCGACTACGGCATGGTCGGCATCAATGCCGGCGTGATTTCCAACGAGGTCGCGCCCTTCGGCGGCGTCAAGCAATCGGGCCTGGGTCGCGAAGGCTCGCGTCACGGCATCGAGGAATATCTGGAGATCAAGTACCTGGCCATGGCCGGCCTGTGACCGCGCCTTGAAACTCCCGGCGTCGATGCGGGCGCTGGCGCATCGCCCGTTCCGGCTGTATTTCTGCGGCCAGGCCGTGTCGATACTCGGCTCCTGGATCCAGCAGGTGGCGCTGGCCTGGCTGGTGTATCGGCTGACCGGCTCGGCGGCGTTATTGGGGCTTGCCGCCTTCGCCGCACTGGCGCCGATCCTGGTGGTGGGGCCGCTGGCCGGCGCCTGGATCGACCGTCACGACCGGCGCCGCCTGCTGATGCAGGTGCAGGTCCTGCTGTTCATTCAGGCCGGCGCGCTGGCGGCGCTGACCTGGTTCGAACTGATCGGCCCGGGCCTGATCATCCTGATGTCCCTGTCGCTCGGCGTGCTCAATGCCTGCGACACGCCGCTGCGCCAGTCGCTGATTCCGGTCATGGTCGGCGGCCGCGACGACCTGCCGAATGCCCTGGCGCTGAACGCCATGCTGTTCAACCTCGGCCGCTTCATCGGCCCGCCGATCGCGGGTTTGATGCTGGGTTTCATGTCGGAGGCGGCCTGTTTTCTGCTCAACGCGTTTTCCTACCTGGCATTGCTGTGGGGCGTCGCCGCCATGCGCCTGGCGGCCAATGCCCGGGCCGCCGGCAGCGTCGGCCATGTGTTCAAGGAAGGCGTGCGCTATGCCTTCGATACCTGGCCGATCCGCACGCTGTTGATCGTGCTGGCCCTGCTCAACCTGACCGCCTCGGCCTATGCCGTGCTGTTGCCGGTATTCGCCAAGGAGGTGTTCCATGGCGATGCGCGCACCCTGGGCCTGCTCTGGGGCGCCGCGGGATGCGGCGCCTTCGTCGCGACGCTGATGCTGGCGACGCGGCAATCGGTGCGTGCCACGCTCAACCTGGCGATCTTCTGCGTGGTCCTCGCGGCGCTGGCGCTGCTGGCGTTTCCGCTCAGCGCCGATCTGCGCATCGCCCTGCCGGCGCTGGCGGTGCTGGGCTTCGGCATTTCCGGCGCCAATGTCGGCATCAACACCGTGATGCAGACCATAGCGCCCGATCGTCTGCGCGGGCGCGTGGTTTCGTTTTTCTCCAGCATCCGTTTCGGGCTCGATGCGATCGGCGGGCTGATCGCCGGCGGCATTGCCGCATTGTTCACCGCGCCCGCCGCGCTGCTCGGCGAATCGGTGTTGCTGATCGCGACCGGCGTCTGGCTGCTGTTGCGCGCCGCGCGCCTGCGCCGAGCCTTGCCGTCATGATTTCGGGGGAAGTCCTGCTGGCCTTTCTGGCCGCTTCGGCGCTGATCACCATCGCGCCGGGGCCGGACAACCTGATGGTGTTGTCGATCGGCATCAGCCGCGGCCGTGGCGCCGGCATCGGCTTCGGTCTCGGCTGCGCGCTGGGTTGCTTCACCCATACGCTGTGGGCGACGCTGGGCATCGGCGCCGTGGTGCTGGCGTCGGCCGCCGCCTTCGCTGCACTGAAAATGGCGGGTGCGGCGTATCTCGTGTATATCGGGATCAATGCCTGGCGTCATGCCGGTGAACTGGCCCTGACCGGGCTTGCGCAGTGCCCGGCCGAGCCGCTCGGCCTGCACTTGCGGCGCGGCTTCGTCGCCAACGCGATCAACCCCAAGGTCGCCTTGTTCTTCATCGCCTTCCTGCCGCAGTTCGTCGATCCGGGACGGGCTGCGGTGTGGCTGCAAATGCTGTTGCTGGGACTGTTGTTCGCGGCGCAGACCGTGGTGATTTTCGGCGGCCTCGGCTGGTTTGCGGGCAGCCTTGGACGGCGCCTGCAACGGCAGCCAAGGCTCGCAGTCTGGCTGGATCGCGCTGCCGCGGCGATATTTTTCGCTCTGGCCCTGCACCTGGCAAGTGCGGGGCGTTGAGTGGCGGTGGCAATCCGGCTCCGCCGAGCGTCAATACCCGACTTTAGATGTAGGCTATCGACGCCCGAAAATCGGCGCTGCACAAGGCACTTGTCCTTGCAAGGGTACTCGCCCATCCCCTAGAATCGGGCCGGGTAGACCGGGCTGGGCATGACAGGTTAAGGGAGAGCAGACAATGACAGGAATTTTGGGCCGGAACCTCGTCCGGCTGCTCGCCCTCGCATTGCTGCTGGTACCCGGTGCCGCCAGCGCGGGCGCCCAGGCCGAGCGCGCACTGGCCATGGTCAAGCAGATGGTCGCCGCGGGCGAAGTGCCGCGCAGCGCCGCGATCAAGGTGGCTTTCAAATCGGGCAATATCGCAGCGCTGTTGGGACCCGAACTGGAACTGCAGAGGGAGTGGGAACAGCGCAGCGGGGTCATGATCACGGCGCGCGTGATTCCGCAGCAGCCGTCCGTGATCAATCTGAAGGCCAACCCCGACATTGATCTGACGGTGGCCCGCACCCACGAATTTCCCGATCTGCTCGAACAGGGGCTGGTCGAGGACCTGACGCCGCTGCTCAAGCAATTCGGCTTCACGCTCGATGGCGCACCGCCGCAAGGCTATGTGCGGCCGCGCCTGCAGGGCTATTTCGGCGACAAGGCAATGGCCATTCCGGCCGACGGCGACATCCTGCTCATGTACCTGCGCCGCGACCTGATGGAAAACTCCGCCGAGCGTGCCGCCTTTCGCCAGGCCTATGGCCGTGAACTCGCGGTGCCCAGGACCTGGCAGGAATACGACCAGTTGGTGAAATTCTTCCATCGGCCGCAGCAGGGACTGTACGGCAGCGTGGAGCAGCGCGAGCGGACCGGAGGCTGGATGTTCTGGTTGCCGCGCTACCTGTCGCAAAACGCGCCGTATCGCATGCTGTTCGACGAGAACCTGAAGCCGCTGATCGATTCGCCGGCAGGCGTCGCCGCCACCGAAAGCTATATGCGCACCGTCCGTCATTCCTCGCCGGAGATTCTCGGCGAGGGCCGGGATTACAGCTATACGTTGCCCCTGTTCATGCAGGGCAAAGCGTTCTCGTCGATATTCACCATCGCCGGCGCCAAGCTGTTGAACTCGTCGGCTTCCTCCGTGCGCGGCAAGTTCATCGCGGTGCCGATTCCGGGCACCCGGATCGGCGAACGCATCGTGCGCCAGAATGTACCGATCTATGGCAACAACCTGGTGGTTTCCAGCCGCGGTGCGCAGCGCAAGCTGGCCTTTCTGTTCGCCATGTGGCTGACCGATCCGGACAATTCGCTGCGCACGGTGGGCGTCAAGGGGGGATTCACCGATCCGTTCCGCTGGCACCACCTCGGCGATGCGCGCATCAAGGAACTGTACACGCCGCAGGCGCTGGCGGTGTTCGCCAGCGAATGGGCGATTGCCCTGCCGCCGGGCACCGGCCTGCCGGGCGATGGCGAGTACCTGGAGATACTCGACCAGCATCTTTGGGAGGCAGCCAGCGGCAAGATCTCGGCCGCCGAGGCGATGCGGCACACCGCGTCGGACTGGGAGAAGGTCACCCAGCGGCGCGGCCGTGACCTGCAACTGCCGTGGCTGAAGATTTTCCACGTCGGATTCGCAAGCCGCGAACCGGGCGCCGGTGCCGCCCGATAAATGTCAAAAGCATGAAATTGCCAAAGCGCTTCGGTCTCCTGCCGCAATTGCTGACCGGTTTTGCCGGCGGTGCGGTGCTGGTACTGAGCCTGCTTTTCGCCGGCAATCAGATGCTGGACAAATCCTCGGCGCGCCTGATCACCACGCTGGAACGCCACGTCCGACCGCTGGCACGGCTGCATTCGCTGCAGGCGCGCTTCGGCGGCCTGCGCAATCTGGAACTCGAACTCGGGCATATGGAGGATGTTTTCGCACTGCAGTCGCACGTCACGCGGCTGCATGCCGAGATCGCCGCGGTGGATGCCGAGGTGGGCAAATTTTCGGTCGTGCTGGCCACGGAAGCCCCCGGCGATGCGCAGCGACTTGCCGGGCATTGGCGCGATTATCGCTCGCGCCTGCAGGAACAGGCCCGGTTGGCGACCGAGATGAACCTGGCCGGCGTGCGCCGAATTACCGCTGCCGGATCGCATTTGCCGTTTCTCTCCATCCAGTCGATGCTGACCGGCCTTGCCGAACAGACCGAGGCTGCCGCCGACGCCGCCTACCAGAAAGCCACCGAGGAACAACTGGCGCAGCGGCGGGACTTCCTCTGGCTGGTGATGCTCGGCGGGTTGGTGATGTTCGTCGGCCTGGCCTATTCCGGACAGACGGTGGTGCGACGCATCAGCGTGCTGCGCGAGCATGCGCAGAAGCTGGCGGCCGGCGAGAAAAGCGAACAGATCGCGATCGCCCGCCACGATGAAATCGGCGATCTGGCGGAGGCCTTCGGCACCATGCGGCAGCAGGTGCTGACGCGCGAAAGCGCGCTGCGCAACGCGCAACTGGAACTCGAACAGCGCGTCCAGGAACGCACCGCCGACCTCAAGAGTTCCAATCGTCGGCTGGTGCGCTTCTCGCAGGTGGTCGAACAAAATCCGGTTGGCATCCTGATTGCCCGCATCGGCGGCGTGGTCGAATTCGTCAATCCGGCCTACCGCAAAATTACCGGCCGGTCGGCGTCAGAAACGATCGAGCAACCGTTGATCGAGGTCATGGGTACGACCGATCCGCTCGATGCCGACAATGCGCTGCGCGTCGCGACCGGCGGCGCCATCTGGGAACTCGAACAGCTCAGCCGGCGCGGCGCGGACGCCTACTGGGAACGGCTGCGGCTCGGTGCCGTGCATGACGAAAGAGGGCGGGCGACTCATCTGCTGCTGTCGCGCGAGGACATCACCGAACAGCGCCAGCAGATGGAAAAAATCACTTACCAGGCGCATTACGACATGCTCACCGGTCTGCCCAATCGCGTGCTGGCCAATGATCGCCTGGTGCAGGCGGTCAGTCGTGCCCGACGCGACGGCGGCAGGGCCGCGGCGATGTTCATCGATCTGGACAACTTCAAGGACGTGAACGACACGCTGGGTCACGCCATCGGCGACCAGTTGCTGCGCCAGGTGGCGCAGCGGCTGGTCGCATCGGTGCGCGGCGACGACGTGGTGGCACGACTGGGCGGCGACGAGTTCCTGATCGTCGCCGGCGGCCTGGCTCACGGTGACGAGGCGGCGGCGATCGCGGAAAAGGTCATTGCCGCATTCTCGACCCCGTTCCAGGTCGACGAACGCGAACTGGTCACCTCGCCGAGCATCGGCATCGCGGTTTATCCGGACGACGGAACCGAACCGATGGTGCTGCTGCGCAACGCCGATCTGTCCATGTACGAGGCCAAGGATTCCGGCCGCAACATGTACCGTTTCTACAATCGCTCGATCCACGATCTGTCGCTGCAGCGACTCGAAATCGGGCGCTGCCTGCGTGGCGCGCTGGAACGCCATGAACTGCATGTCGTCTATCACCCGCTGGTGCGGGCCGACAGCGGCTGCATCATCGGCGCCGAAGCCCTGCTGCGCTGGAACAGCCCGGAACTGGGCGCGGTGTCGCCCGCCACCTTCATTCCGGTCGCCGAGCAGAACGGGCTGATCGTCGATCTCGGGCGCTGGGTGCTGCGCGAAGCCTGCGCCACCCTGGCGCGCTGGCGCTTGCAGCAAACCGGTTTCGTCATGGCGGTTAACGTCTCGCCGCGGCAGTTCAAGACCAGCGGTTTCGTTGCCCTGGTCAAGGAATGTCTCGACGAATTCCAGGTGCCGCCCGGACAACTCGAAATCGAGATTACCGAAGGCCTGCTGCTGCGCAATCAGGGCGAGGTCAAGGTGATCCTCGATGAACTTCACGCCCTCGGCGTGCGCCTGTCGATGGACGATTTCGGCACCGGCTATTCCTCGCTCTCCTACCTGCGCGAGTTTCCCTTCCATACGGTCAAGATCGACCGCAGTTTCATACACGACGTTTCGGACGACCAGAGCGACCGTGCCCTGGTCATCGCCGCGCTGCGCATGGCGCAGGCGCTTGGCCTGCAGATCATCGCCGAGGGCGTCGAGACGGACGAGCAGTGGTCCTTCCTGGTGGCGCAGGACTGCGACATTCTGCAGGGCTTCCGCTTCGGCCTGCCGGTCACCGAAAGCCATTTCGGCAAGACCTGGGTCAATGCCCGGGTTACGCGGCCGGAAGACAACAGTCAGCCGCAGGACCAGCCATTCATTCCGATTTGAGGCGTGTGCCGGCACCACCGCCAGACGCGCATCGGCGTGGTCGCCGCCGACGGCAACTGCGCCCTGGGCAAATCGATACACGGCGCCGGCATGGCGCAATTCGGCCATGTGCCCGAGTTCGAGCAACTGCGGACGGGGCACGCCGGGTTTCACCTATGCGCGGGAGGGATTCTGGCCGATGCCCACGGCGGCGACATGGATGCCGCGATGGCCTCGCTGAAGTCCGCGCTGCGGCGCCATTCGGATACGGTGCGACTGGCGCTGGTGCGCCTCTATGCCAAGGCCGCGGGCTCGCATTGAGTCTCGACACGTCCGCTGCGGTGCCGGTCGCCGCAGCGGACGCCGGGTAGCGCCCGGCCGGGTAAAAACGGGCGTAGTTCACAGTGCGCACCGATCATTCGGTAGTAGCATTGGTGGATCAAGCGAAGCAAGGCCCGAAGCAAGACAATGGTATAAAACGGGCGCCTTGTTGTATTCTTGAATCCGCCAACCTATCGATCGGAGCGAGTACGGATCCATGGCCGCCGCAACCATTCTCATCGTCGACGACGAGCCGACGAACCTGTTTCTCCTGACCGGCCTGCTGCGCCCCGACTATCTGGTGCGCGCCGCCAATTCTGGAGAAAGCGCCTTGCGTGCGGCGGCGAGCCAGCCGAAACCGGACCTGGTGCTGCTGGACGTGATGATGCCCGGCATGGACGGCTATGCGGTGCTGGCGCGCCTGCGCGAGAATCCCGAGACCTGCGACATTCCCGTGATGTTCCTCACCGCGCTGGCCGAGGCGGACGACGAGGAGCGCGGCCTGCACCTCGGCGCCGCCGACTACATCACCAAGCCGATCAAGCCGGCGGTGGTGCTGGCCCGCGTGCGCAGCCAGTTGCAGGCCAAGCAGGCACGCGACTGGCTGCGCGACGAGAATTCCTTTCTCGAAGCCGAAGTCGCGCGGCGCACCACGGAAAACGATCTGACCCAGATCGTCACCATTCGCGCCCTGGCGCACCTGGCGGAGACGCGCGACCCGGAAACCGGCAGCCACATTCTGCGCACCCAGGGCTATGTGCGGCAATTGGCGCTCGGCCTGCGGCGACACCCGCGATTTGTCGACTTCCTCACTGCGCGCAATGTCGACCTGGTGACCCGGTCAGCGCCGCTGCATGACATCGGCAAGGTCGGCATCCCCGACTCGATCCTGCAAAAACCGGGCAAGCTCACCGCCGAGGAGTGGGAAATCATGAAAACCCATGCCAAGCTCGGTTCCGACGCCATCGAGCAGGCCGAGGCCGACGCCGAGCAGCCGGTCGCCTTCCTGATCCTGGCCAAGGAAATCGCCCACTGGCATCATGAACGATGGGATGGCAGCGGCTATCCCGACGGTCTGGCCGGCGACGTCATCCCCTATTCGGCCCGCCTCATGGCGCTGGCCGACGTCTTCGACGCGCTGATTTCCCTTCGGGTGTACAAGGCGCCGATGCCCTACGAGCAGGCACGCGACATCATCGCCGCCGAACGCGGCAAGCATTTCGACCCCGATATCACCGATGCGTTTCTGGCTTCCTTCGACGAATTCGTCGGCATCGCCGAACGCTACCGCGATTCGGCGGAGGCGCGGCACCCGTCAAGCTGAACAAGCCCTGCCATGGACCCGAAGCCAGACGCCACGGGCGAGGTAATACAGGCAACGGGCGCCATCGCCCTGCGGGTCGTGCTCGCCTATGCCGTGTTCGCCGGTTTCTGGATACTGCTTTCCGACGAGATCCTGGGCGAGTTGTTCAAGGATCCGGAGCAACTGGTCCTGGCCAGCACCATCAAGGGCTGGCTGTTCGTCGCCGTGACATCGCTGCTGCTGTTCGGCTTCATCCGGCGCCGGCTCGACCAGGCAATGGCCGTGGCGCAGCGCGAGCTCGCAGCGCAAACGGAAAAGGCGCGCGCCCTGCAGCTCCTCGCGGCGATCGCCGACAATTCGACCGAGGCAATTTTCGCCAAGGATCGCGAAGGCCGCTACCTGCTGTGCAATCGGGAAGCCGCCAGAGTCCTCGGCATGTCCGCCGATGAGGCACTTGGCCGCGACGACAGGTCGCTGTTTCCGCCGCAGCAGGCGGCGGCGATCCGCGCCGACGACAGCCGCCTGATTGCCGAGAATCGCATCCAGACCATCGAGGATGTGCTGACCACCGTCGATGGGGAACGGGTTTTTTCGACGACCAAGGGGCCACTGCGCGATGCCGACGGCCGGGTCATCGGCCTGTTCGGCATCGCGCGCGACGTCACCGCGGACAAGCAGGCCGAAAAGTCCTTGAGAACCAGCGAAGAGCGCTATCGCATGGTGCTGGAGAACGCCGCGGATGCCGTGCTGGTGGCCAATCCGGAGGGGAGTTTCATCTATGCCAATCAGAAGGCCGGCCAGATGCTCGGTTATGGCAGCGACGAACTGCTGACCCTGAGCTTCCGCGACCTGGTGCCGGACGACCTGGTCGAAATTGCCGCTACCCAGTTCGCCCAGCTCAAGGCGCACGGGCACATTCTCGTCGAAGGCCGGATGAAGCGCTGCGACGGCAGCAGCGTGCCGGTGGAATTCAACACCGTGCGCCTGCCGGACGGCAACCTCTACGGCGCCTGCCGCAACATTTCCGATCGCAGGGCCGTGGCCAGCGACCTGCGCCAGCGCAACGAGGAACTCGAAGCCTTCAACCGCGCCGCCGTGGGGCGCGAGGTAGTCATGATCGAACTCAAGCAGCGGATCAATGCCCTGTCCCGGGAGTTGGGACGCGAGCCGCCCTATCCGCTGGCGTTCATCGACGAGGCGGCAGAGCCTCCAGGGGAGGGCGGCGCGGCATGAGGGGGCGGCTGGCGCTGTCCGTGCTGCTGCCGTTTCTCGCCTGCGCGGTGCAATGGCTGTTGTGGGACGCCCTCAAGCCCTACGTCTGGTTCCTGTTTTTTCCGGCGGCATTTTTCAGCGCCTGGATCGGCGGCCTCGCCGGCGGTCTCGCAGCGACCTGCATCAGTGCTCTGCTGGCCTGGTTCGTATTCATCCCGCCGGCCTTTTCCTTCGCCCTGGACGAACCGGCGTCGGCGTTTTTCTTGGTGGTGTTCGTCGTCATGGGCGGCCTGTTCGCCTACATTTTCGAGCGCATGCGGCAGGCCGGCCGGCGCACCGACGAAGCCCTGGCCAGCACCGAAGCGGCGAAGGCGAAAATCTCCCAGCTTTACCGCAAGACGCTGGAACTCGATGCGCTAAAAAATCAGTTCTTCGCCAACGTCAGTCACGAGCTGCGCACGCCGCTGACGCTGATCCTGGCGCCGCTGGAGGACCGCCATCGCCGTCTCGCCAGCGCCAACTCTTCAGCCGCCGAACTGCGCGAGACGGAGCTGATGCTGCGCAATGCGCGCCTGCTTTATCGCCACGTCACCGATCTGCTCGATGTCGCCAAGCTCGATGCCGGCCGCATGGCGGTGGCCTGGGCCGGGTTCGATCTGGCCCGCCTGGCACGGATCACGGCGAGCCATTTCGAGTCGCTCGCCGCGGAACGCCGCATCGACTACCGGGTGAGCGCGCCGCAGACGCTGCAAGTCGAGGCCGACAGCGAAAAGCTGCAACGGGTCATGCTCAACCTGCTGTCCAACGCCTTCAAGTTCACTCCCGATGGCGGTGCCGTCGCCCTGCGCCTGTCCGCCAGCGACGGCCAGGCGCTAATCGAAGTGGAGGACAACGGTCCCGGCGTCGCGTTCGAATTGCGCGCCGCGGTGTTCGAGCGCTTCCGCCAGGGCGAGACGGGCGTGCAAGGTCGGCACGGCGGCACCGGTCTCGGACTGGCCATCGTCAAGGACTTCGTCGAATTGCATGGCGGCAGCGTGGCCCTGGATGCGGCGCCGGGTGGCGGTGCGCTGTTTTCGGTGCGCCTGGGCCTTGCGGCACCGGCCGGCACGGTACTCGGCGCGCCGCTGGCGCAGGACGACATGCTCGATCGCCAGTCGGTCGAGGAGCTGGCGGTGCGCGCGGCCCCGCCCGACGAGACGCGGGAGGCCGATCTACCGCTGATCCTGGTGGTCGAGGACAACGCCGACATGAACGAATTCATCGCGGCCACGCTGCGCCCCTACTACCGGGTCGCCAGCGCCCGGGACGGCCGCGAGGGCCTGGACAAGGCGCTGGCGCTGCATCCCGACCTGATCCTGTCCGACGTGATGATGCCGCTGATGGGCGGCGAGGAGATGGTCAAGGCACTGCGCGGCGCGGCGGTCACGCGCGACCTGCCGATCGTCGTGCTGACGGCCAGGGCCGACGACGAACTGCGGATGCGCCTGTTCGCACTCGGCGTGCAGGATTACCTGAGCAAGCCGTTTTCCGGCGACGAGTTGCTGGCGCGCATCGGCAGCCTGGTGGCAGCGCGGCGGCGCACCGTCGCCGAACTCAGCCGCAGCGCGGAGCGGCTGCGGCGCCTCGCCGAAGCCGTCGAGAAGATCGCGGCGGTGCACGACCTGCCGGGTCTCATGGCAATCGTCCGCCATGCCGTGCGCGAACTGACGGGCGCCGACGGCGTCACCCTGGTGCTGCGCGAAAACGGGCATTGCCACTACGCCGACGAGGACGCCGTGGGTCCGCTCTGGAAGGGACAGCGTTTCCCGCTCGAAACCTGCATTTCGGGTTGGGCCATGCTCAACCGGAAAGCCGCCGTGATCGAAGACATTTACGCGGATCCGCGGATTCCCCACGCGGCCTATCGCCCGACTTTCGTCAAGAGCCTGTCCATGGTGCCGATCGGGCGCGAGAACCCGGTGGGCGCAATCGGCTGCTACTGGGCGCAACGCCACCTCGCCGGCGCCGAGGAACTGGAGCTGCAGCAGGCGCTGGCCGATGCCATGTCGGTGGGCCTCGCCAATCTCGACCTGTACCGGGCCATGGATGCGGCGCGGTTGGCGGCCGAGCAAACGGCGGCGATCCTGACCGAGGCGCAGCGATTGACCGGCATCGGCAACTGGACCTGGGATATCGCCTCGGGCCGGCATACCTGGTCGCCCCAGATCTACCGCATCTACGGCCGCGACCCGGCCCTGCCGGCCGCCGCGTATCCGGAGGTCAGTCAATATTTCACCGAGGAAAGCTGGGCGCATCTGGCGGGCACCGTGGAGCAGGCACTGGCGCAAGGCCTTGCCTACGAATGCGATGCCGAAGTGCTGCGCCCGGACGGCAGCCGCCGCTGGATCACGGTGCGGGGAGAAGCCATGCGCGACGCCGCCGGAAACATAGTGAAGCTGCACGGCACGGTGCAGGACATCACTGCCCGCAAGCTGGCCGAAGAGCAGATCCGCTCGCTCAACGCCGAGCTAGAGCAACGCGTCGTCGAACGCACCGCCGAATTGAGCGCCGCCAACCAGGAGCTCGACAGCTTCGCCTACGCCGTCTCGCATGACCTGCGTGCACCACTGCGGGCCATGAGCGGTTTTTCGCGGGCCGTGAGCGAGGATTACGGCGCCCAACTCGACGGCGAGGCAAAGGTCTATCTTGAGCAGATCGATATCGCCAGCCGCAAAATGGGCGAGCTGATCGACGGCATACTCGCCCTCTCGCGCAGTACGCGCGGCGGCTTGCAGCGCGACGAGATCGATATCTCGGCGCTGGCGACGTGTCTGCTCGACGAGTTGCAGCGCGCCGAGCCGGGGCGCAGGGTTAGTTGCACCGTGCAAGCCGGGTTGCGGGCGGTGGGCGACGCGCGCATGATCGAAGCGGTGCTGCGCAATCTGCTGAGCAATGCCTGGAAATACTCCGGCAAGACCGCGGCGGCGGAGATCCGCGTGTTTTCCGGAGAAGCCGACGGCCGGCGCGGCTTCTGTGTCGCCGACAACGGGGCGGGTTTCGACATGGCCCATGTCGGGCAGTTGTTCCAGCCGTTTCGACGCCTGCATCGCCAGGAAGAATTTCCCGGCACCGGTATTGGCCTGGCCACCGTACAACGTATCATCCATCGTCACGGCGGCGAGATCCGCGGCGAAGGCCGCCGCGGTGCCGGGGCGGTCTTCTGCTTCACCCTGCCGGCCGGCGCAAACGAGGAAAAACCATGAAAGCCAAGTCCATATTGCTGGTCGAAGACAACCCGCAGGACGAACTGCTGATACTGCGCGCACTCAAGAAGGTCAGCCTGGCCAACGAGGTCGAGGTCGTGCGCGACGGTCAGCAGGCGCTCGACCACCTGTTCGGCGGCGGCGAGTTTGCCGCCCGCGCCGCTGCCGAACTGCCTGCCGTGGTGCTGCTCGACATCGGCCTGCCGCGCATTTCGGGTCTTGAGGTGCTGGCGCGGCTGCGTGCGGACGAACGCACCCGTTTGCTGCCGGTGGTGATCCTGACCTCGTCCGACGAGGAAAGGGATCGTTTGAAGAGCTACGAGACGGGCGCCAACAGCTTCGTCAGAAAGCCGCTCGACTTTGCCGAGTTTGCCGAGACCGTGGCGCGCCTGGGCATCTATTGGCTGGCCACCAACCAGCCGCCGCCGCCGCGCTCATGAGCCGGTCATGGATCAGCCGCTGAAAATTCTCGTCATCGACGACGTCGTCGCCGACTTCCTGCTGGTCGAGCGCTATCTGCGCCAGCACGGTCCGCGCGCCGAGTGCCGGCACGTCGCCCACGGCGCGGACCTGGCGGCCGCCCTGGATGCCGAGTGGGATCTGGTCTTGTCCGACTACAGCATGCCGGACCTGGAATTCGGCGAAGTCCTGCAACGGATCAAGGCGCGCTGGCCCGATCTGCCCGTGATCCTGGTGTCCGGCAGCGTGGGCGAGGAAACGGCAGTGGATCTGCTGCGCATGGGCCTGACCGACTTCGTGCTGAAGCAGAATTTGATCCGGCTGCCGGCCGCCATCCGGCGCGCCCTGGACGAAGCCGCCGAGTACCGCGCGCGTCGCGATGCGGAGCGGGCCTTGCGCGAGGGCCAGGCCGCCGCGCTCGAAACCCAGCGCAGGGGACGCCTGGCGGCGCTCAACCTGATGGAAGATGCCATCGCCGCAAGAACCAGCGCCGAAGCCGCCGTGAAAGCCCTGCAGGAAAGCGAGGAAAGGCTCAAGCTGGCATTGCGGGCCGCCCATCAGGGCACCTACGATCTCAATATCGAAACCGGCGAAGCCATCGTCAGCCCCGAGTACGCCACGATGCTGGGTTATGACCCGGCCAGCTTCCATGAAAACTATGCCAGTTGGTCGGAGCGCCTGCATCCCGACGATCGCGGGCCCGTGGCGCAGACCTATCGCGACTGCATCGTCGCCGGCAAGCTTCCCGAATTCCGCATGGAATTTCGCCAAAGAACCCGCGCCGGCGACTGGAAATGGATACTTTCCCTGGGCCGGGTGGTGGCACGCGACGGCGTCGGGAAGCCCTTGCGCATGGTCGGCACGCATACCGACATCACCGAGCAAAAGAGCAACGAGCTGGCGCTGGCTTTCCACACGCGGCGGGTCGAAACCCTGCTGGCCCTGCCCGCCGCCGCGGAAACCATGAACGAGGGTGAGTTCCTGCAGCATGGCCTGGAGCAGGCCGAGCAGCTCACCGGCAGCCGGATCGCCTTCATTCATTTCGTGCTCGAAGACCAGGAAACCATCGAACTGGTGTCCTGGTCGCGTGCCACGCTGGATTATTTCTGCAAGGCGGTGCATCTGCGCCACTACCCGGTCAGCGCGGCCGGGGTCTGGGCCGACGGGCTGCGCCGGCGCGAAGCCGTGGTGATCAACGATTACGCCGCGGCCAACGGCAAGCACGGCCTGCCCGACGGCCATTCGGAGATGCAGCGTCTGATCGTCGTACCGGTGATCGAAAACGGCCTGGTGCGCATGCTGGCCGGCGTCGGCAACAAGCCGGAACCGTATGGCGATCTCGACCTGGACACGGTGCGCCTGCTCGCCAACGCCGTTTGGGACATTGTCCTCAAGCGGCGGATGGATGTCGCCCTGCGCGAAAGCGAGGCGCTCAATCGCTCGACGCTGGATTCGGTCAGCGCCGAAATCGCCGTGCTGGACCGCAAGGGAGTGATCACGGCGGTCAATCGGCCATGGCGCCGGTTTGCCGAGCAAAACGGCATCGAGCCGGGACAGGCAGTGCCCGGCATCGGTGTCGGCGCCAATTACCTGGAGGCCTGCGAGGTCCGGACCGGAGCGGCATGTGCCGACGCGCTGGATGCCAGCGCGGGCATCCGCGCGGTCCTCGAAGGACGCTTGTCCGGCTTCAGTCTCGAATACCCCTGTCATTCGCCCGGGCAGCAGCGCTGGTTCAGCATGAGCGTGACGCCGCTGGGAACACAGGGTCGCGGTGCGGTGGTGGCGCATACCGACATCACGCAGCGCAAGCGCGACGAGGCGGAGCTGCGCAAGCTGGCGCTGGCCATCGAACAGAGCCCGGAGAGCGTCGTCATCACCGATACCGACGCCTGTATCGAGTACGTCAACCAGGCTTTCCTGCGCAACACCGGCTACAGCCGCGAAGAAGTGATCGGGCGGAACCCGCGGATGCTGCACTCTGGGAGGACCACGCAGGAGACCTATCGGGAGATGTGGGCGGAACTGAGCGAAGGCCGGCCGTGGAAAGGCGAATTTCACAACCGGCGC
>JACPUD010000109.1 GCA_016192435.1 Rhodocyclales bacterium
AGGTCCGGCAGGTGCAGGATGGCTTCGCGGATCGCATTGCCGACGCTGTTGTTCTCCCATTCCAGTTCGTCCAGCGGATAGATCTCCGACATGCCCGGCACCAGGATGCGGCAGGCATAGACGCCGAGGTGCGTGAAGTCGGCCACGTAAACGTCGTGGCCGCAGCGGTGGATGCGCTCGATCAGCCAGTGATAAGCCTCCGCGGTGGTGTTGCTGAAGTTCCAGTCGACGAATTCGAAATCCGGCATGTCGCCGAGAAAGTTCCAGCTGATGATGCCGCTGGAATCGACGAAGTGGATCTCGATGTTGGGCGCAGCGGCGATCTCGTCGAGGTCGAAGCCGGGCGGCGGAAAGCCGGCCAGCGCGTCGAGGCCGCGCCCCTGCAGCAGTTCGGTCAATGCGCGTTCCAGCGCAATCTCGAAACGCGGGTGGGCGCCGAAGCTGAAGAAGCAGCCCTGGTCTTGCGGATGGAGCAGGGTGACGTTCATCACCGGGTATTCGCCGCCGAGCGAGGCATCCTTGACCAAGATGCCGAAACCGGCTTCGCGCAGCCCGTGTATGCCGGCCGCGATGCGCGGATGGCGGGCGATCGCGTCCTCGGGCACGTCGGGCAGGCAGAGGCCTTCGCTGATGATGCGGAACTTGACGTGGCGTTCGAGGATTTCCGACAGGGCCTGGGTGCGTGCCTCCATCTCGCTATTGCCGGTCGACATGCCGTTAATGACATACAGGTTGCCGATGATATTGACCGGGAACCAGACCGTCGCGCCGTCGCGGATGCGCACGTAGGGCAGGGCGCAAATGCCGCCTTCGGCGTCGCCCGCATTCAAATCCACCAGGGTGTTGGCGTCGACGCTGCCGTCGGGGTTGTAAAGCCGGCGCAGTTCGGGGCTCAGCAACTGCTCCGGCCATTCGCCGTTGGGGCCGGGCTGAAACCACTGCTCGCGCGGGTAGTGGGCAAAGTCGCGGCGGGCGAACTGGTCGCCCCGGTAGTAGTGAGCCCAGAAGTAATTGCAGGACAGTCGCTCGAAGAACTCACCCAGCGCACTCGCGAGCGCGGCCAGGCGCGAGCCGCCCTTGCCGTTGGTGAACAGCAGCGCGCAGTCGCGGTCGCGCACATGCACTGACCAGACGCGATCCACGGGATTCAGCCAGGAGCGCTGCTCGACGTGGAAGCCGAGGGCGTCGAGTTTGCCCTGCATGGTGGCGATCGAGGATTCGAGCGAGGCGTCCTTGCCGGGGATGAAGCTTTCTGTTGGCATGGGAATGTCCGTCCGGGTGCTGCCGATGGGGTGCGCTGTATGGCGAGCGGCCGGCCGCCTGTCCACCACCGCACGGCGCCCTTGCGGCGGCGAGGCCTAGTCGGTCCGCGACAATTCGGTGAAATCGTGGATCAGGTCGTCCAGCTTGTGCCGGGCATGGGCGCGCTGGGCCGACGTGGTCAGGGCATGGATGGCGACGGCGAGTTCCGCCGCGGCACGGCGCAGTGCCACGGCCTGGGACAGTCGCGCCGAATCTGCGGGCAGATCGAAGCGCGCCGCATAGTCGCGCAGTAGTTGAATCGCCTTGTCGCGCGGCGGGCGCTCGCGCTCGACCAGGCGCAGCAGGTCCAGCCACTCGCGCTGACGCCGCAACCTTTCCTCGTACCAGAACTGGCTGCCCGCGCTCTGCCCGGCGACGAGTTGCCGCAGGCTCGCCGCCTGGGCCTCGCTGAAGTCGCCGAACCAGTATTCGGTGCGCTCCAGGAGGCGCTTGTAGCGTGCCTGGCGCTGGGCGTCTTCATCCTCGGCGAGCCTCGCCTCCTTGGCGTAGTCGACATTCTTCTCCGTGAAGCGCCCGGCCATGCGCGCGATCTGCGCGGGACTGAGGCCCGCCACAAAATCGGCAATGTCGGGAGTCGCTCGATCGGACAGGCTGCGGGCGCGGCGGATGATGCCATCGCCCAGGTTCAGCATGTCGCCGACCGTGGGTCGGCCGTCGACCAGTTGCTGACCCTGGCGCAGTACCAGCACGTAGTCCGGCAACTGGGTCTTGCGGTGCCAGGCCAGAAAGCCGGCCAGACGCTCCCGCAGCAGCAGATCCTGGTCCGGCGACAGGTCTACGTACTGGTCTATCCACCAGCGCATCAGACTGTCGGCGTTGCCATAACCGAGGCGCACCGCGCTGCAGCCGGCGAGCAGCAGGCTGGCAACGACGAAGAGGGCCAGGTGGCGCACGAGGCTGCGCATGAGAGGCGGGAGAGCGTGGTGCATCGTTGCGAGTATGTTTGAGTACCGCAGGTGCAGTCAATCTGCGGCAGCCATCATGTCCATGCCGGAATTCATCATGTCGAACGGCAAGAGTTGACGCTGGCAGCACGGCGATCAATCGGCGATCCGGCGCGAACCGCCAGGACTGGCGTGGCAGAATAGGCTTTGCCGAATGGAAAGGATTAAAACATGCGACTTTCCCTGCGTTTCGTACTGCCGCTGATACTGGTGTTAACCGGCTTCGCCTACGCGGTGTCGCCGCTGGTCGACCAAATGATCCTGCGCTGGTTCACGCGCGACCTGGATATTCGCGCGGTGCTGATCGCCAATACCATCAGCGAGCCTCTGTTCGAACAGCTGGCGGCCGGACGCAAGGCGAAAATCGGCGAATTCTTCTTCCGCATCACCCAGGACGAACGCCTCTATGCGATCGGCTTCTGTCCCGGCGGCGACGGCGCCCCGGTCGCCTCGAAATCCCTTCCGGCCGAAGTGCATTGCAACGACCTCAGCCGCTGGCAACCGGGGCATGACAACTCGCTGCCGAGCAAGCGCGGCCCCTTGCATGTCTCGGTGCAGCCGATGGCGAACGACAGCTATCCCGAAGGCAAACTGGTCCTGGTGCACGATCTGAGTTTCGCGACCCGGCGCAGCGAGGAAACCACGCGCTACATCTTCTATGCCTTCATCGGCCTCGCCGCCGTCGTTTCGCTGTTGACGGTAGTCATCGCCCAGCTGTCGTGGCGCGGCTGGCTGGCCGGGATGCGCTCGCTGCTGCGCGGCGAAGGTCTGCTGCGGGACCCGGCCGCCGCCGCGAAAATGGGCATGCCCGAATTCCGGCCGATCGCCCGCGACCTGCAGCGCCTGGTGCGCGAGCTCGAATTCGAGTACCGGGCACGCGACGAATCGCAGATGAACTGGACGCCCGAAACCCTGCGGGCGATCCTGCACGGGGAACTGCGCGGCGACGACGTGATCGTGGTGTCCAACCGCGAGCCTTACATCCATCAGCGCCGCGGCGAACGCATCGAGGTGCAGCGACCGGCCAGCGGCCTGGTGACGGCGCTGGAGCCGATCATGCGCGCCTGCTCGGGCACCTGGATCGCCCATGGCAGCGGCTCGGCCGACCGCGATGTGGTCGATCGCCATGATCGTGTCGGCGTTCCTCCGGAAAAGCCCGCCTACAACATTCGCCGGGTATGGCTCACCGCGGAGGAGGAGGCCGGCTACTACTACGGCTTTGCCAACGAAGGGCTGTGGCCGCTGTGCCATATCGCGCACGTACGCCCGGTGTTCCGTTCCTCGGACTGGGCGCATTACGTCGCGGTCAACCGCAAATTCGCCAAGGCCGTGGCCAGCGAGGCGCGCACCAGGAACCCGATCGTGCTGGTGCAGGATTATCACCTGGCCCTGCTGCCGCGCATGATCCGCGAGGAAATGCCGGATGCCACCGTAATCACCTTCTGGCACATCCCGTGGCCGAACCCGGAATCCTTCGCCATCTGTCCCTGGCGCCAGGAAATCCTTGCCGGTTTGCTCGGCAGTAGCATCGTCGGTTTCCACACCCAGTTTCACTGCAACAACTTCGTCGACACCGTGGACCGCTTCATGGAGGCACGGGTCGATCGGGAAAACTTCACGGTCTCGCTCGGCGGCAAGTCCACCGCGGTGCGGCGCTACCCGATCTCGGTGGACTGGCCGCCGGTTGCGGGCTTGCTGCAGAAGCCGGTCGACCAGTGCGCCAGCGACATCCGGCTGCTGAATGCTCTGCCGGCAGGCCAAAGGATCTGCGTCGGGGTCGATCGACTCGACTACACCAAGGGCATCCTCGAGCGCTTCCGTGCCGTCGAGCGCCTGCTCGAACTCAATCCGGAATGGATAGGCAAGTTCAGCCTGATCCAGATTGCCGCACCGACGCGTTCCAGCATCGACGAATACCAGAGCCACGAGGCGCAGGTGCGGACATTGGCGGCACGCATCAACGAGCGCTTCGGCCGCGGCCGGCGCGACCTGCCGCCGGCCATCGTGCTCAAGGTCGAGCACCACGATGCCCAGCAGGTCTATGAATACTATCGCGCCGCCGACTGCTGCTTCGTCAGCAGTCTGCACGACGGCATGAATCTGGTCGCCAAGGAGTTCGTTGCGGCGCGCGATGACGATCGCGGCGTGCTGATCCTGTCGCAGTTCACCGGTGCCGCGCGCGAACTGCCGGAGGCGCTGATTGTCAATCCCTACGATACCGACGAATGCGCGGCGGCACTGCATCTGGCGCTGACCATGCCGGCGGCCGAGCAGCGCGACCGCATGCGCCTGATGCGCGGCTTGGTTGCCGAATTCAATGTCTACCGCTGGGCCGGGCGCATGCTGCTCGATGCCGCGGCGATGCGCCAGCACGGTCGTCTCCTGGAAAAGAGCGGTGGGACGGCATGAGCCGGCGCGCCGCGCTGCCGCCCGCGCCGAGGGTCGACTGGGCCTTTTTCGTCGATGTCGATGGCACCTTGCTGGAAATCGCCGACACGCCGTCGGCGGTGCGGGTCGATCTGGACCTGCTGGAGCTGATCGGGCAACTGTACCGCCGCAGCGGCGGCGCGCTCGCCCTGGTCAGCGGGCGCTCGATCTCGGACCTGGAAGCAATGCTGGGTACGCTGCGGCTGCCGCTGGCCGGCCAGCACGGCCTGGAGCGGCGCGACGCCGCCGGTCGGCTGTGGATTCACGCCGCACCGCCCGCGGCCAAGTGCGCGAT
>JACPUD010000110.1 GCA_016192435.1 Rhodocyclales bacterium
GCAGATAGATGTCGTGCAGGCGCTTGTACTGGGGAAAGGGGGCCAGCATGGTGGCCTGGTTGCTGCGAAAGCAGGTGGTCAGCAGCACCTGCCGGTCCGCCTCGCCGAGGTGCTCCAGGTCGGGCGTCGCCAGCATGCGCAACAGCGGATCGCGAAACCGGCCGCTGGCGAACTGCTGCGCGTAGTCCTCGATCTGGTCGAGCAGCACCGGCACCAGATTGACCACACAGCGGATCTGCGGATGGCGTTCGAGGTGCCCGGCCATGTCGACGTAGTCCTTCATGGCATGCAGATAGACCCAGGGCAGCACGAACTCCGCGCCGGGTTCGGTCGCCGCCGTGGCGTCAGCACCAACTCTCTGCGTCCCTGCGGGAGCTTTCAGCGGCGCGCCATGATCGCGATAGTCCGGCTGATGCATGTGCCAGAGAAAGACCAGGTCGAGTTGTTTCATGTGCTTGGCGGGTCGGCCCGTGGCAGGCTCCGGGTCTCGGTCCAGCGCACATGGTTGCCCGATTGACCGAGCATTCCGGGCGTGACCAGGGTGATGCCGCCTGGGCTGACATGGAAGCGCTTGCGATCGGCTTCTGCATCGTAGCCAATCGTCATGCCCTCGGGGACGCGGCAATGCTTGTCCATGACCACCCGGCGCAGTTTGACGTGGCGTCCGATATCGACATCGGGCAGGATCACCGAATCCTCGATCTCGGCGTAGCTGTGGATGTGCACCCGGGAAAACAGCAGCGATCTGGCGACGCGGGCGCCGCTGATGATGTCGCCGCCCGAGACCAGCGAATCGACCGTCATGCCGCGCCGGCCCTCGTCGTCGAAGACGAACTTGGCCGGCGGCAGTTGTTCCTGATGGGTCCAGATCGGCCATTCTTCGTCGTAGAGGTTGAGCTCTGGCGTGACCTTGGTCAGTTCCATGTTGGCTTCCCAATACGCATCGATGGTCCCGGCATCGCGCCAGTAGGGGATGCCGGTATGGTCCATGCCGACGCAGGAGTCGGCGAAATTGTGGGCATACACCCGATGGTGTTCGAGGCACTGCGCAATCAGGTCCTTGCCGAAGTCGTGCGAGGACTGGGGGTCGTCGTGGTCGCGGATCAACTGCTCGTAAAGGAACTCGGCATTGAACACATACACGCCCATGCTGGCCAGGGCGCGGTCGGGGCGGCCGGGTATCGGCGGCGGATCCTTCGGCTTCTCGACGAAAGCCACGACGCGCTGCTGGTGGTCGACGTGCATGACGCCGAAATCGCTGGCCTCGGCGCGCGGCACGTCGATGCAGGCCACGCTGAAATCGGCCTGGCGCTGCACATGCTCGGACAGCATGCGCGCGTAGTTCATCTTGTACACATGGTCGCCGGATAGCACCAGCACGTACTTGGGCCGGTTGCGCCGGATCAGTCCGAGATTCTGGAACACCGCATCGGCCGTGCCCCGATACCAATACTCGCCGACCTGTTGCTGCGCCGGCAGGATATCGACGAATTCGTGAAAGCGGCCATCGAGAAAGCTCCAGCCGCGCTGCAGGTGCTGGATCAGGCTCTGTGCCTTGTACTGGGTGGCGACGCCGACGCGGCGGATACCGGAATTGACGCAGTTCGACAGCGTGAAGTCGATGATGCGGAATTTGCCGCCGAAAGGCACGGCCGGCTTCGAGCGCGAGTCGGTGAGTTGCATCAGGCGGCTGCCGCGGCCGCCGGCCAGCACGATGCCGAAGGTATTGCGGGCGATCTCGGTGGCTCTCACGGGCAAGCCTCCGGTGCGGATGAATGCCCAACGGTCCGACTGCCGCCTAGTTCCAGAATCGATTGCATGGGGCTTTCTCCATAGCGGCTACAATCCGCACGATAGCAAAAAAACTCTTCAAATATATACCCATGTCGAATCCTTCCTGCGCCGCGCTGCTCGAAGCGCGTGAACACGATCCGTTCTCGGTGCTTGGCCTGCATGCCGAAGCGGCCGGCTGGCGCCTGCGCGTGTTGCGGCCGCAGGCGCGGTCGATCGCGGTGGAGCTGGCGGACGGCAGCTGGGCGACGCTTGCGCGCCGCGGCGGCAGCGACCTCTTCGAGTGGCACGGCGACACGCCGCCGCCGCGGCCGTGGCGGCTCAACATCGATGGCGTGACGCACTACGATGCCTATGCCTTCGCGCCGCAGGTGCCGGGCGACGACCTGTATCTGTTCAACGCCGGCCGCCTGCGCCAGGCCTGGCGCACCCTGGGGGCGCTGGCGCAAACCCGCGACGGCGTCGCCGGCGTCTGCTTTCGCGTCTGGGCGCCCAATGCCGAACGGGTTTCGGTGGTGGGAGCCTTCAATGGCTGGGATGGCCGTGTGCATCCGATGGCGACGCTGGGCGCTTCCGGCGTCTGGGAACTGTTCATTCCCGAACTGCCCGCCGGCGCGCTCTACCGCTTCGAACTGCGGGTGCGCGGCAGCGGCGCACTGCGCCTCAAGACCGATCCCTATGCGCGCGCCTTCGAGCGGCGTCCGGCGACGGCCTGTTGCGTGACGCCGGATTCGGCGCACGTCTGGCACGACGCCGACTGGATGCAGGCGCGGGCGCGCAGTGGCCAGACCGGCGACTGGCAGACGGCGCCGATGAGCACCTACGAAATGCATCTGGGCAGCTGGATGCGCCATCCCGACCGCGGTTTTTACAGCTATCGCGAACTGGCGGCGCGGCTGGTGCCCTATCTGGTCGAACTCGGCTATACCCACGTCGAGTTCATGCCCCTGATGGAACATCCGCTCGACGAATCCTGGGGCTATCAATGCACCGGCTTCTTCGCCCCGAGTTCGCGCTTCGGCAGCCCCGACGAGCTGCGCTTCCTGATCGACAGTCTGCACCAGGCCGGCATCGGCGTGATCCTCGACTGGGTGCCCGGCCACTTTCCGGCCGACGACTGGGCGCTGGCGCATTTCGACGGCACGGCGCTCTACGAGCATCAGGACCCGCAGCAGAAAATGCATCCCGACTGGGGCACGCATGTCTTCAACTACGGCCGCAACGAGGTCAGGAGCTTCCTGCTGTCCTCGGCGTATTACTGGCTGTCCGAGTTCCATGTCGACGCCTTGCGGGTCGATGCCGTGGCCTCGATGATCTATCTCGACTACTCGCGCAAGCCCGGCGAATGGACGCCGAACGTCCATGGCGGGCGCGAGAACCTGGAGGCGATCGCCTTCCTGCGCGAACTCAACGAAATGGTGCATGGCGATTTTCCCGGCGCGCTGACCATCGCCGAGGAATCCACGGCCTGGCCCATGGTGTCGCGGCCGACCTGGCTCGGCGGCCTTGGCTTCTCGATGAAATGGAACATGGGCTGGATGAACGACACGCTGGACTACATGGCGCACGATCCGATCCATCGCCGTTTCCACCATGAGCGCCTGACCTTCGGCCAGCTTTACGCCTACAGCGAGAATTTCGTGCTGCCGCTGTCGCACGACGAAGTGGTGCACGGCAAGAGCTCGCTCCTGGGCAAGATGCCGGGCGACGAATGGCAGCGCTTCGCCAATCTGCGCCTGCTGCTGGCCTACCAGATGCTGGCGCCGGGCAAGAAGCTGCAGTTCATGGGCGCCGAACTCGGGCAGTCCTGGGAATGGCGGGCTGGCGAGGAACTGCCCTGGCATCTGCTGCAATACCCCTTGCATGACGGAGTCAAGGCCCTGGTGGCCGAACTCAACCGGCTTTACGTGAATGAACCGTCCTTGCATGAGCTCGACTTCTCTCCCGCGGGATTTCAGTGGATCGACTGCCATGATGCCGACCAGTCGGTGGTGAGCTGGCTGCGTCGCGCGCGCGACGGCCGCCATGCCGTGGTGGTGCTGAACTTCACGCCGGTGCCACGCCACAATTACCGCCTCGGCGTGCCGCAGGCGCAGGATTACCTGGAACGCATCAACACCGATTCGGCGCACTACGGCGGCAGCGACCTGGGCAATGGCGGCCGCGTCAGCGCCGCGCCGGTGCCCTGGATGGGCTTCCCCGCTTCGCTTGCGCTGAGCTTGCCGCCGCTGGCGGCGCTGGTGCTGCTGCCGGCCTGAGCGGGTTGGCGCCGGCCTAGCCGCCGAGGCGGCCTTGCGCCAGCAGGCGGTCGATCTCGGCTTCGGCCTGCACCCAGTCCTCGAGCGGGTTGCCCGGCGCAAAACCGCGCCGCTCGGCGATGTAATAGGCCGCCATTTCGATGTAATTCCTGCGTTGCTCGGCTGGGACGCCTTTCGGCTTCTTCGCGCGCGCCGTCGCCGGCTTGGGCGCGGCTGCCTTGGCCGGCGCCTTGGGTGCCGCCGGCTTTGCCGTAGCCTTCTTCAGTGCCGGCTCCGGCTTCTTTGCCGCCGCTGCCTTGGCCGGAGCCTTCGGCTTGGCCGCGGCCGCGCGTTTCGCCGGTGCCGCTGGTTTTGCGGGCGCGCTCTTGGTGGTGTTCTTTGAAATTGCCATATAGCTCTCCTCTAGGCTGTCAAGACCTGCTTGCCATATTGCACCTGCCCTATGACAGCCTATTGACGATGGTCAAGGCTCATGTGTGGCAAGGCGCCAGATGCAGCGCCCCGCGGAGTCCCAGCAGCGGATCGGTGGCAAGGTGGAGCGGCATGCGCGCGGCGATATCGGCGTGCTCGGCCTTGGCCTTGAAGGCGGCGAGAAAGCCGCTCTGGCGCAGCAGCGGCAGCAGCTTGGCGGCGATGCCGCCGGCCAGGAACACCCCGCCGCGCGGCAGGCAGGCCAGCGCCATGTCGCCGGCAAAGGCGCCGTAGGCGGCGAGAAACAGTTCCAGCGAGCGGCGCTCGGCGCCGTCCGGGTGGGCCACTGCCTGCGCCGCGATCTCCTCAGGGGACAGATTCACGCCGGCGATGAACTCGTGGATGGCGGCCAGGCCCGGACCCGAAACCACCCTTTCCCAGGTGACGCGGCCGTGCCGCGCCTGGAGAAAGGTCCACAAGGCCAGTTGTTGTGCGTCGGCCGGGGCGAAGGCGACATGGCCGCCTTCGCCGGCAAGGATGCGCCAGCTTGCGTCCTGCGGCAGGACGATGGCCATGCCGAGGCCGGTGCCGGCACCGACCACGAGACAGGGCGCGTCCGGCAGCGCTTCGCCCTGTTGCAGCGTGACACGTTGCGCCGGCGCGGAAAGCACGGCGCCCATGGCCGCGGCGGCGAAGTCATTCACCAGACGCAAGCCGGGCAGGCCGAAGCGGGATGACAGGGCGTCGGCGGCGATGTGCCAGGGCAGGTTGGTCAGCCGCGCGGAGCGGCCGTCATCGGCGATCGGGCCCGCCACGGCGAGGCAGCCGCCGTCGATTCGCGCGGCCTCGGTCCGTGTGTCGGCGAGGAAGCTGGCGAGCAGGCTGGCGAAATCCTGAAAGTTGGCGTTGGCGTAGCGGCGATCGACGAGCAGTTTGCCGTCCTGCGCCAGACCCAGCAGTGTCTTGGTGCCGCCAATGTCGGCCGCCAGGATAAGCTTTCCCCCCGCCCCCCGTTCCGGGAAAGGGGGTGACGATGGTTCGTCGGCTTTGCCTCCTCCGTGCTTGACTGGTCCCGCCTTGGGGCGGCCCGGCGGTGGGACGATCACACCGCCACCGGTGCCGGAATATGCGCATCGGGCGCATAGGCTTCGAGGCTGAAATCCTCGTAGCGGAAGCCGAAGATGTCCTTGACCGCAGGGTTGAGTTTCATGGTCGGACGCGGGCGCGGCTCGCGCGTAAGCTGCAGCCGGGCCTGTTCGAGATGATTCGAGTAGAGGTGGCAGTCGCCGCCGGTCCATACGAAATCGCCCGGCGCCATATCGCAGACCTGGGCCACCATCAGCGTGAATAACGCGTAGGAGGCGATGTTGAAGGGCACGCCGAGGAAGATGTCGGCGCTGCGCTGGTAGAGCTGGCAGGACAGCCGGCCGCGCGGGTCGGCCGCGCCGGACGGCGCGGGGGCGACATAGAACTGGAACAGGGCATGGCAGGGCGGCAGTTTCATCTGCGGGATATCGGCCGGGTTCCAGGCCGAAACGATGTGCCGGCGCGAATCCGGATTCTTCTTCAGGCCCTCGATCAATTGCGTGATCTGGTCGATTTCCCCATTCGGGTTGCCAACCGTGCCGGCCGGCCAGTGCCGCCACTGGTGGCCGTAGACCGGGCCGAGGTCGCCGTTGGCATCGGCCCAGTCGTCCCAGATCGAGACGCCGTTTTCCTTGAGGTAACGGATGTTGGTGTCGCCCTGGAGGAACCACAGCAGTTCATGGACGATCGAGCGCAGATGCAGTTTCTTGGTGGTCAGCAGGGGGAAGCCGTCGGCCAGATCGAAGCGCATCTGCCAGCCGAACACCGAGCGGGTGCCGGTGCCGGTCCGGTCGGATTTCTCGTGGCCGTGGTCGAGGACGTGGCGCATCAGGTCGAGGTAGGGACGCATGGCTGTTGGCGGCAGGACTTATAATCGACCGCTCATTTTAGAGACTATTGCGCCAGGAAACATCCGTGACGCTTCCTCGCAGCGCATTGCAGCAGGCACGCGGGCCGAGATGGGAATGACACCGCCAATGCGACCGGCTATTCTGTACCCCTATTACCAATAGTACTGAAGACCCAACTCCATGCTCGGATTCTTCTCCAACAAGCAGCCCGCCCATCCGCTGGCCGACCCGCGCGAAGCCAAGAACGTCCTGGCCGAGATCGCCAGTCGCGAGCCGCTCGATGCCATCGAGGACGCCAGTGCCTGGCTGGAGTCGATCGCCGCCGACCAGAGTTTCAAGCTGGCGCAACGCCTGGACATCATCTTCAAGCTCGACGAAGCCGCGGTGGCGCAGGCGCGTCGCCTCGGCCGCGACTATCCGTCCCTGAGCGCCGCCAGCCGCTCCCAGGAAACACGGCAGTGGGAAGCCGGCCACGGCTATTGGCAGTTGCTGGTCGACGCCTATGGCGACTGCCTTGCCCGCTATCGTGCGGCGGGAAAGGACGGCGATGCCATCCGGTCCCAACTGCCCTTGCTCTACGCCCATCTGATCGATGCGCTGGCGGCCCAGTTCAAGTGGAAACAGTTTCGTTACGGGCCCGTCGATGCCCAATTCTGGGCGACGCTGGGCGGCATCTATCTGGCTGCGGTCGAGGCGAAACTGGAACAGAAGCCACTGCAGTTGTATGCCGGCAGCCCGGAAACCACGATCGAGGCGGAATACCTCAAGGTGCTGGTATTCCAGGCGACCTCGATGGACAAGCTGCAGGCGCTGGAGATAGAAATCGGCGAGCGCCTCATCGCCCACTTCCTGCCGCACTTTTCGCTGATTCGCGAACTGCGGCCGGAAAACGTGTATTGGGTCGATGCCGCCAAACCGCTGCCGCCGACGCGGCTCGCAAAATTGCCGGAAGTGACGCCGACCCTGCGTTTCTTCAACGGCGTGCGCGCCATGGAAGCGGTGGAAAAGACCATGGCGCAGATTCGCGCCGAGGGCCGCGTGCCGCCGACCATCAATATGGGGGCGCAATACGCCGCCGAAACCGTGCTGCCGGTACTGCAACACCTGGCACTGTGCTGGGCGCCCAAGCCGCCGATGCGCAGCACGGCCCGCCGCCGCATCAGTTCACCGCTGAAAGCCGTGAATGGGCTGGTCGCAGTGCACAAGCGGCTTTCGGGACGGGCCAACGGCAGCGAGGGAATCGAATCCTGGGCAGTCGACGATGTCAGCCTGGGTGGCCTCGGCGCGAGTGTGAGCATTTCGCGCAATGACTGGATCCGCGTCGGCTGCCTGGTCGGCATGCAGCCCGACGGCGGCGAGAACTGGCTGGTCGGCATCGTGCGCCGCTATGTGCGCTCCGCACCGAACCAGGGTTCGGTCGGCGTCGAAACCATCTCGAAATCCCCGCGCGCCGTGCTTGCCGATGCCGGCGGACTGTGGACCGAGGCGCTGTTGCTGGATGTGCCCCAGGTCGGCGAATACGCGCGCATGGCCCTGCCGCCCGACGCGCTCGAAGACAAGGTGGCGCTGGTGTTCTCGCTCGACGACAAGACCGCGCGCCTGCATCCGCGCGAGACGCTGGCCAAGGGCGCCGACTATGTCATCGCCAACTTCTTCGTGCAGTCCTTCAGCTGAACTTTCCGGCCAGGCTTAGGCGGCGCCCAGCGCGCGTTCGATCCGCGTATCGGCTTCGCGCGCCAGCGCGGTGAGTTGCTCGTCGCCGAGGATGCGCATCATGCCGGAGGGCGCGGCGAACTCCAGCGAAATCTTTCCCGGCGCCACTTCGCGCACCACCGCGTTGCAGGGCAGCAGGCTGGCGACGTCGGAGTTGGCGACGTAGGCCTCGTAGGCAAGGTTCGGATTGCAGGCGCCGAGGATCACCGTGGGCACGATCTCCTTGCCGGTCTTCTCCTTGATCTTGCTGTGCATGTCGATGCGCGTCAGGATGCCGAAGCCTTCTGCCGCAAGTGCCTTGGTCGCGCGTTCGATGGCGTGGTCGAGCGTGTCCGCGATTTCGCGTTTGAAGTTGATGGCGTTCATGAGATTTCTCCGTGGATAGCGTGGTGGAAGTTCAACCGGGTCGAATGACGCGGCTGCTGTTGCTGCGGGATGGACATCATTTGGCGGTGCGGAGCGCCGACTTCGGGCGGAAGGCCTTGACCACGGACTCGTTGGTCTCGACGTAAGGGCCGCCGATCAGGTCCAGGCAATAGGGTACCGCGGCGAAGATGCCGGACACCCTTTGCGTACCGTCGGCATCCTTGGCGCCTTCAAGGGTTTCCCTGATCGACTTCGGCTGGCCGGGGAGGTTGAGGATCAGCGATTTCCCCCGGATCACGCCGACCTGCCGCGACAGGATCGCAGTCGGCACGAAGGCCAGCGAGATCTGCCGCATCTGTTCGCCGAAGCCGGGCATGACTTTGTGCGCCACGGCCAGCGTCGCCTCCGGCGTCACGTCGCGCAGCGCGGGGCCGGTGCCGCCGGTGGTCAGCACCAGGTGGCAGCCGGCGCTGTCGCAAAGTTCGATCAGGGTTTGCTCGATCACCGCCTGCTCGTCGGGGATCAGCCGCGTCTCCATGCGCCACGGCGAGCTCAATGCCTGGCCGAACCATTCCTGCAGCGCGGGTATGCCCTTGTCTTCATAGACGCCGCTTGAGGCGCGGTCGGAAATCGATACGAGACCGATCAGCAGTTCATCGTTCATGGGCATTCCTTTGACGTGAAACGACAGTATGGGCCGCTGGTGATATCGCGCGTAGCGCGCCGATCAAAGCACCCCCCGCGAGGGCGGCGAAGGGGGCGGGCGACCGAAATTGGCTGATGTTCATGATGCGGGGGATGTTTCCCGCTTCATGAAAGTCAGGCGGTTGTAGAGCCGGCCGAGGTATTCGTTGAGCGCCCAGCGGCTGCGCACCAGTGCGCTGGGCAGCAGGTTCTCGACCAGTGAGGGCGATCCGGTGCTGAAGGCCGTCGGCGCCGCCATGACCTGCAGCCCCTGCTGCTCGAACAGCGCGATCGCGCGCGGCAGATGCCAGCCGTGGCTGACCAGGGCGATGCGCGTGACGCCCGCGGCTTTCAGCATGGGCGCGGAGAGGCTGGCGTTCTCCGCGGTATCGCGCGAGGCGGTTTCGGCCCAGCGCACCTTGAGGCCGAAGTCCTGTTGCAGCGCGTCGCGCATGGATTCGGCCTCGGCCCGTCCGCCGTAGGGCGCGCCGCCGCTGACCAGCAAGGGCAGGCCGGATTGCCGCGCCAGCCGCGCGCCGTAACGCAGGCGCTCCAGCGTGGTGTAGCCGACCGTGTCGCCGCCGTATTCGGGCGCCGCGTGGTAGGAGCCGCCGCCGAGTATCACGATGGCCTGGATCTGCCGCAGTTGCTCCGGCGCGATCGGCGGATGGGGTTCCAGCGGCGCCATCAGCGCGTTGCCGACGAAGGGCAGCGACAACAGCAGCAGGCCCAGCAGCGCGAGCGTCGCCAGCCAGCGGCCGCCGTGCTGCCAGCGCCAACTCTTGGCGCGCGTCAGCCAGAGGCCGCACAGCGCCAGCAGCAGCGGCCCGGCGGGCGGCAGGATCAGAGCGGCGAGGATTTTCTTCAGCAGAAACATGACTGGGAGCGGAGCTTGATCGCGTATTATGCGAGACGGCAGGGCCGCTATTATCGACGCAAATTACCCTGATCACGAATCATGACGGATCGCCAATTCGGTATCGAAACACTCTGCCTGCATGCCGGCGCCCAGCCGGACGCGGCGACCGGCGCACGCGCGCTGCCGATCCACCAGACCACGTCCTTCGTCTTCGATTCGGCCGAGCATGCGGCCAGCCTGTTCAACCTGCAAACCTTCGGCAATGTCTATTCGCGCATCGGCAATCCGACCGTCGCCGCCTTCGAGGAGCGCATGGCGGCGCTCGAAGGCGGCCGTGCCGCCGTGGCTGCCGCCACCGGCCTGGCGGCGCAGATCCTCGCGCTCTTGACCCTGTGCGAGGCCGGCGACCACATCGTCGCGGCGCGCTCGCTCTATGGCGGCAGTTTTTCACAGCTCGACGTCAGCCTGCGCAAGCTGGGCATCGAGACCTCGTTCGTCGATTCCGACGATCCCGATAATTTCCGCGCCGCGCTGACCGCCAGAACCCGCTGCCTGTTTGCCGAGACCGTCGCCAATCCACGGCTCAACGTGCTCGACATCGCCGCGGTGGCGGCCATCGCCCACGCCCATGGCGTGCCGCTGATCATCGACAACACGGTGCCTTCGCCCTACCTGTGCCGGCCCTTCGAGCACGGCGCCGACATCATCGTGCACTCCGCGACCAAGTTCCTCGGCGGCCACGGCACCACACTGGGCGGCGTGGTGATCGAGTCCGGCAAATTCGACTGGGGCAACGGCAAGTTCCCCGGCATGACCGAGCCCTCGGCCGGCTATCACGGCGTCAAGTTTTACGAAACCTTCGGCGATTTCGGTTTCACCATGAAGGCGCGCATGGAAACCCTGCGCACCTTCGGTCCCGCGCTGTCGCCGTTTTCGGCCTGGCAACTGATGCAGGGCATCGAGACGCTGCCGCTGCGCATGGACCGGCATTGCGAAAATGCGCTGGCCGTGGCGCGGCATCTCGAACGCCATCCGCGCGTGGCCTGGGTCAATTATCCGGGCCTGCCCGCCAGCCCCGGCTATGCGCTGGCGCAGCGCTACCTCGGCACGCCGCGACATGCGGGCGCGGGAGCGATCCTGAGCTTCGGCGTCAAGGGCGGGCAAGCGGCCGGCGAGCGCTTCATCGACGCCCTGCAGTTCTGCTCCCACCTGGCCAATATCGGCGACGCCAAGACGCTGGTGATCCATCCCGCTTCGACTACCCACCGCCAGCTCGCCGAAGCCGACCAGCGCGCCTCCGGCGTGACGCCGGACATGGTGCGCCTGTCGGTCGGACTGGAGACCCTGGACGACATCCTCTGGGATATCGATCAGGCGCTGGAGCGCTGCGCATGACGGCCGGCCGGCAATGAACGCAGCGCCGCTCCCCGACGCCGAGGCGACGCCCGCGGATTTCCGCCGCAAGCGCCTGGTGAACAGCGTCATCGTCATCGCCCTGCTGGTGGTGGGCGTGCTCGGCAGCGTCGCGATGCTGTATCAGCTTTACGGCACGGGCGACCAGGCCAAGCCCACCTCGTCGGCCAAGCCGGCCGCCGCCGCGGTCGAGTCCGCGGCATCTGTCGCGGTGGCCGGCGCCGGCCGCTTCGCCCTGCGCCTGCATGCCTTCAGCGATGTGGCGACAGCCGAGGAACTGCGCGCGAAGCTGGACGCACTGAAGATTCCCTCCAGCATCAGCGTCGAGGCGAAGGTTCAGGTCGGCCCGTTCAAATCCAGGGAAGAAGCCGAAGCCGCCCGGGCCAAACTGAAGGAACTGGGCATCTACGGCGGCGCGCTGGTCACCCTCAAATAGGACAAAGTCATGAGTCGAAAAATCATTGCCACCACCGCCGCGCCGGCCGCGATCGGCACCTATTCCCAGGCCGTGCAGGTCGGCAACACCGTCTACATGTCGGGCCAGATCGGCCTCGACCCTGCGACCATGCAGATGGTCGAGGGCATCGACGCGCAGATCGTGCGCGTCTTCGAGAACCTCAAGGCCGTCGCCGAGGCGGCCGGCGCCAGCTTGAACGATGCCGTCAAGCTCAACATCTACCTGACCGACCTGGCCAACTTTGCCAAGGTGAACGAAACCATGGCGAAGTATCTGCGCGAGCCCTTCCCGGCGCGCGCCGCGGTGGGCGTCAAGGAACTGCCGCGCGGCGCCCTGGTCGAGGCGGACGCCGTGCTCGTCCTTGGCTGACCAGCCGGCCGCCAACACCCTCGCGGCCCGGCTGGCGCGGCTCGGCCTGCGCACCGATGCTGATTTCGTCCTGCACCTGCCGCTGCGCTACGAAGACGAAACCCGCATCACGCCGCTCGCCGACGCGCGGCCCGGCATCGCCGCGCAGTTCGAGGTCGCGGTGGTCGCCAGCGAGATCGCCTACCGGCCGCGCCGCCAGTTGCTGGCGCGGGTCAGGGACGGCAGCGCGGCGCTCTCGCTGAGGTTCCTGAATTTCTATCCGAGCCAGCAGAAAGTGTTGCAGCCCGGCGCGCGCCTGCGCATCTTCGGCGAAGTCCACGAGGGCTATCTCGGCCCCGAGATCATCCATCCGCGCTTCCATGCGGTCGGTGCCGGCGAGCCGCTGCCGGAATGCCTGACGCCGGTCTATCCGACCACCGCGGGGCTCGGCCAGGCGACGCTGCGGCGCCTGATCGAACGCGCCCTGGCGCGCGCCGACCTGGCCGACACGCTGGCGCCGGAACTGCGCCGACGCCTGGACCTGCCCGAATTTGCCGCTGCGATCCGCCTGCTGCACACGCCGCCGCCCGAGATGACCCAGGCCGCGCTGGAAGCCCGCGAGCATCCGGCCTGGCGCCGCGTGCAGTTCGACGAACTGCTGGCGCAGCAGCTCAGCCTGCGCCGCGCCTACAGTGCCAGGCGCGCGCGCGGCGCGCCGCCCCTGGCGGCGACCGCAACGCTGACCGGCGCGCTGCTCGCGGCGCTGCCCTTCCGCTTGACCAGGGCGCAGCAGCGCGCCTGGCACGAGATCGCCGCCGATCTCGGCCAGCCGCATCCGATGCAGCGCCTGCTGCAGGGCGACGTCGGCAGCGGCAAGACCGTGGTCGCCGCGCTGGCCATGCTGCACGCGGTGGAAGCCGGCTACCAGGCCGCGCTGATGGCGCCCACCGAAATCCTCGCCGAACAGCATTACCGCAAGCTCGCGACCTGGCTGCAGCCGCTCGGCATCGAGGTGGCCTGGCTCACCGGCAGCCTCAGGAAGCGCGACAAGGAAGCCGCGATCGCAAGAGTTGGCGCTGGCGACACGCCGATCGCGATCGGCACCCATGCCCTGATCGAGGACAAGGTCGAGTTCGCCCGCCTGGGGCTGGCCATTGTCGACGAGCAGCACCGCTTCGGCGTGCGCCAGCGCCTGGCGCTCAAGGAGAAGGGAACGTTCGCGCACCAGTTGGCGATGTCGGCGACGCCGATTCCGCGCACGCTGGCGATGAGCTATTACGCCGACCTCGATGTTTCGGTGCTCGACGAGCTGCCACCCGGACGCAGCCCGGTCACCACCAAGCTGGTCGCCGAAGGTCGCCGCGGCGAGGTCCTGGCGCGCGTGCACCAAGCCTGCCGCGGCGGGCGTCAGGCCTACTGGGTCTGCCCTCTCATAGAAGAAAGCGAAACCCTGCAACTGAAGACCGCCGAGGAAACCTACGCGCGGCTTGCCGCCGAGCTGCCCGACCTGCGCATCGGCCTGGTGCACGGCCGGCTCAAGGCCGCCGACAAGGCCGCCGTGATGGCGGCCTTTGTGGCGAACGAGATCCAGGTGCTGGTGGCGACCACGGTGATCGAAGTCGGCGTCGATGTGCCCAATGCCAGCCTGATGGTGATCGAACACGCCGAGCGCTTCGGCCTCGCGCAACTGCACCAGCTGCGCGGCCGCGTCGGCCGCGGCGCGGCGCAATCGGCCTGCATCCTGCTCTACGCCCAGCCGCTGGGCGAGCTGGCGCGGGCGCGGCTGAAGGTGATCTACGAGTCCACCGACGGTTTCGCCATCGCGCGCGAAGACCTGCGCCTGCGCGGCCCCGGCGAGTTCATCGGCAGCAGGCAAAGCGGCCTGCCGCTCTTGCGCTACGCCGACCTCGAAGACGCGGCGCTGGTTGAGCAGGCGCGCACCGTCGCCGAAGACATGCTGCAGGCCGCGCCGGAGCGGGCCGCGGCGCATTTGCAGCGTTGGCTGGGCGGCCGCGAGGAACTGCTGAAAGCCTGAGTTGTTGACGTCAAATACACAGCGCGCCCTGCGACATTGTCGGAACTGGAGCCACTCATGAATGACCGCGTTCGCCACCTGCTGGACCAGATGGACGCACTCGAAGAGGATTTGCGCCAGGCGCTGCACGAACAGGAGGACGGCGTGCTGTTCCAGATCAAGGGCAAGCGCGTCGAGTTCGAGCAGTCGATCAGGCAGGCGCATCTGCGGCTCAAATCGGGTTTCTTCCACTGGCTGGTCACCTACCGTCCGCAGAACCTGATCACCGGGCCGATCATCTATGCCATGATCCTGCCGCTGGTGCTGCTCGACCTTTGCGTCAGCTTCTACCAGGCCGCATGTTTCCCGATTTATGGCGTGGCCAGGGTGCGCCGCGGCGACTACATCGTGTTCGACCGGCAGCAGCTCGAATACCTGAATTTCATCGAGAAGTTCCATTGCACCTACTGCGCCTACGGCGCCGGCCTGATCGCCTACGCCGCCGAGATCGTGGCGCGCACCGAAGAGTATTTCTGTCCGATCAAGCATGCGCGCAAAATGCTCGGCACCCATGCGCGCTATGCGCGTTTCCTGGATTTCGGCGATGCCGCCGACTACGAACGACGGCTCGAAGAATTTCGCCTCGGCCTTGGCGAGAAAAAGTGAATGCCGGCCGTCGGCCCGGCCAGGCCGCGGCGGATCGGGACATGGTTTGCGTTTGCCCGGCTGGCGGTAAAATCGCCGCATGAAATTCGCCGAACTCAAACACCGCCTCGACCTCTACGAAAAACTCATGCGGCTGGACAAGCCGATCGGCACGCTGCTGCTGCTGTGGCCCACGCTCTGGGCGCTGTGGCTGGCGACCCGGGGTCAGCCGCACTGGATGCTGGTCTGGATCTTCGCCCTCGGCACGCTGTTGATGCGCTCGGCCGGCTGCGTCATCAACGACTATGCCGACCGCGACTTCGATCCCCATGTCGAACGCACCAAGGCAAGGCCGCTGGCGGCGCGCCTGGTGTCGGTGCGCGAGGCGCTGCTGCTTGCCGCCGTGCTAAGTCTGTGCGCCTTCCTAGTGGCGCTGCCGATTCTGCGCGAGGTCTGGTGGCTGATGCTGATCGCCCTGTTTCTGGCCGCCAGCTACCCCTTCACCAAGCGCTTCTTCGCCCTGCCGCAGGCCTACCTCGGCATCGCCTTCGGCTTCGGCATCCCGATGGCCTTCGCCGCGGTGACCGGCGCGGTCGGCGCCCTGGGCTGGACCCTGCTCGTCGCCAACGTCTTCTGGGCGCTGGCCTACGACACCGAGTACGCGATGGTCGACCGCGAGGACGACCTCAAGATCGGCATCCACACCGCCGCGATCACCTTCGGCCGCTTCGACGTGGTGGCGGTGATGCTCTGTTATGCCGCGACGCTGGCCATCCTCGCCGTGATCGGCTGGGATCTGGGTTACGGCCTCGGCTATTTCGCCGGCCTCGGCACTGCCGCGGCGCTGGCCGGCTATCACTACACGCTGATCCGCGCGCGCAGCCGCGATGGCTGCTTTGCCGCTTTTCGCCACAATAACTGGTTCGGTGCGGCGATCTTCGCCGGCATCGTCGCCGAGCTCAATCTGCGGCCCTGGCTGGCACAGTGATGCGCCCGCGGCTCACGGACCGAGCTGTTCGGCCCGCCGGTCTTCCGGCGGGTTCGCCGTAATCAGCTTGGTCAGGGCGGCGCGCAGGCGCGCCGGCTTGATGGGTTTGTGCAGCATGATGAGCTTGGCTTCGCGCGCCGCCTGCAATGTGGCCTGACTCGTATCCCCGGTGATCAGCAGCGCCGGCAGCTGGCTGCCGTAACGTTCGCGCAGCGCTGCAATTGCGTCCATGCCGTTGCCCTGGCCCGGCAATCCCATGTCGGAGATCACCGCGTCGATCGGCGCGGGGCCAGCCGCGGCCCGGTCGAGTGCCTCGGCGACGGAGCCGGCCGTCGTCACCTCGCAGCCCCAGCCTTGCAGCAGATCGCGCATGCCGGTGCGGATGGCTTCCTCGTCGTCGACCATCAGTATGCGGCGGCCCTTGAGCTCGCCGCTGATGCCGCCTTGTTCCGCGTCGGGCAACTGGGCGTCGGTGCGGCCGTCGGCCGCGGCGGCCAGCGGTACCACGACGCTGAAGCAGGAGCCCCGCCCCGGCTCGGAGCGCATCGCCAGCGCATGACCGAGCAGGCGTACCACGCGCTCGACGATGGCCAGGCCCAGTCCGAGTCCCTGGTTGCGGTCGCGGGCCTTGTTGCCGATCTGGTAGAACTCGGCAAAGATCGCCGCATGCTGGTCGGCGGCGATGCCGATGCCGGTGTCGAGCACCTCGATGGCGAGTTGTCCGTTGCGGCGCCGGCAGCCGAGCAAGACGCGGCCGGACGGCGTATAGCGCAAGGCATTGGCCAGCAGGTTACGCAACACCTGGCCGAGCAGCACCGGATCGCTGGCGATGACGGCCGAACAGGGTGCGACGCGGAGCCGGATTCCGGCCTGTCCGGCGATTGGCGCGAATTCGCTTTCCATCTGCTGCAGCAGGGCCTGCACCGGAAAGTCACGGTAATTCGGGGTGATGACATTGGCGTCGAGGCGGGAGACGTCGAGCAGGGCGTCAAGCAGGGTCTTCATGCCCTCCGCGGCTTTCTGGGCGTTGGCGAGGATCTTGCCGGCAGGGGCGGCGCCGCGGATTTCCTGGCCCAGCAGTTCGTGAAAGATCGACAAGGCCTGCATCGGCTGGCGCAGGTCGTGGCTGGCGGCCGCGAGGAAACGCGCCTTGGCCAGATAGGCCTGTTCCGCGGCATCGCGCTGGACGGTGAGTTCCCTGGCCAGTCTTTCGTTGCGGAAGCGCAGTTGCTGGGCCTCGATGAACACCCGATTGCGCTTGCGCGCCTGCCAGATGGTCATCGGCACGAAGACCAGCAGCATCGCCCCGAGGATGGTGTGCAGGCGGTCGCCGACGGTCAGCAGCCACAGCGCAGGCGGGCCGATCGAGGCGAGGATGTAGGCGCGCGAGGGCGGGACATAGGAAAAACCTTCGGAAGCATTGCTCGAAGCCGCCACCGTGACCACGGTCAGGATCAGCAGTTGCAATTCCGTCGGCAGGTGCGCCAGCATGGCCGTGTTGGCGAAGCCCCAGCAAACGCCCGACAGGCCGCCGCTGATGGCCTGGCTGCGCCCCCATTCCAGGCTGCTGCGGCTGTCCGGCGCGCGGTGGTATTGGCGGATCAGCCAGGCGCGCACCAGGGTGACGCCGTAGAGCGCGAGCAGGGCGGGCTGCCAGGTCCAGGCCGGAATGCCGTCATGCACCACATACACCAGCAGGCTCAATACCAGCGCGCCGGCGAGGTTCTGGTCGTTGGTTTCGCTGAAAAACGCCCGGATCTGCTCGGCCTTGACGACTGCGCGTTCTTCTGCCGAATGGAATGCGATGGACATCGTGCATCACGGATGGTCTGGAGGGCGAATAGTATCAAGACTGCATTTGTGCAGCGCGCAAAATTCTCACCGCGGCGCGGTGGACTTTGCCTGCCGCGACGCCTGGCGGGGCCGGCAAGCGCCGACTTTCGGCGCAGCGAATCGGCTTGCCGAAGCAGGGCAAGACGCCGACGGTTAGAATCGCTCCCATGAGATATACCGACCTGCGCGATTTCATTGCCCAACTCGAAACGTTGGGCGAACTCAAGCGGATCACCGTCGAAGTCGATCCGCACCTGGAGATGACCGAAATCGCCGATCGCGTGTTGCGTGTCGGCGGGCCTGCGCTGCTGTTCGAAAAGCCCAAGGGGCACTCTATGCCGGTGCTCGCCAATCTGTTCGGCACGCCGCGCCGGGTGGCCCTGGGCATCGCCGCCGCGGAAGGCGAGGAGGGCGTGGAGCTGGACTGGAAAGTCCGCCTGCGCGAAGTCGGCAGCCTGCTCGCCTACCTCAAGGAACCCGAGCCGCCGAAAGGGCTCAAGGATGCCTGGGACAAGCTGCCGGTGTTGAAGCAGGTGCTCAACATGGCGCCCAAGCTGCTGAGTTCGGCGCCCTGCCAGGACATCGTCTGGGAAGGTGCGCAGGTCGATCTGGGCCGCCTGCCGGTGCAGACCTGCTGGCCGGGTGACGCCGCGCCGCTGATCACCTGGGGCCTGGTCGTCACGCGCGGGCCGGCCAGGACGCGGCAGAATCTCGGCATCTACCGCCAGCAGGTGATCGCCCCCAACAAGGTCATCATGCGCTGGCTGGCCCATCGCGGCGGCGCGCTGGACTACCGCGAGCATTGCGCGGCCCACCCCGGCGAGCCTTTTCCGGTCGCGGTGGTGATCGGTGCCGATCCGGCGACGATACTCGCGGCCGTGACGCCGGTGCCCGACACGCTGTCCGAATACCAGTTCGCCGGCCTGCTGCGCGGTGCCAAGACGGAGCTGGTCAAGTGCCTGGGCTCCGAGCTGCAGGTGCCGGCCTCCAGTGAGATCGTGCTCGAAGGCGCGATCTACCCCACTGAGCACCCGGGCGAGTATGAGACGGCGGCGGAAGGCCCGTTCGGCGACCACACCGGCTACTACAACGAGGTGTCGGAGTTTCCCGTGTTCACCATCGAGCGCATCACGCAGCGCCGCGACGCGATCTATCACTCCACCTACACCGGCAAGCCGCCGGACGAGCCGGCCATGCTCGGCCTGGCCTTGAACGAAGTTTTCGTGCCGCTGCTGCAGAAGCAGTTTCCCGAGATCGTCGATTTCTACCTGCCGCCCGAGGGCTGTTCCTACCGCATGGCCGTGGTCAGCATCAAGAAACAGTATCCCGGCCACGCCAAGCGTGTGATGTTCGGCATCTGGTCCTTCCTGCGCCAGTTCATGTACACCAAGTTCATTATCGTCACCGACGACGATGTCGATGTGCGCTCCTGGCCGGAAGTGATCTGGGCCCTGACCACCCGCGTCGATGCGGCGCGCGATACCCTGATTGCCGAGAATACGCCCATTGATTACCTCGACTTCGCCTCACCGGTGGCCAGTCTCGGGAGCAAAATGGGCATCGATGCGACCAACAAGTGGTCCGGCGAGACCACGCGCGAATGGGGCCGCCCGATCGCCATGGACGCCGCCGTGAAGCAGCGTGTCGATGCGCTGTGGCAAGAACTGGGACTCTAGGAGCTGCGATGACCGAACCCGAAGCGATTCCTGTGACTGTTGACGCGGATGACCCGCTGGACGGGCCGCGTGCCTGGTGCCACGTGATGTACGGACTGCATGCGGTGTCGGCGGCGTCCGGCATCCTGAGTTCGGCCACCATCATCGGCGCCTTCGTCTTCGGCTGGCCGTCGATCATCGCCGTGATCATCAATTACGTCACCCGCGACAAGGTGCGCGGCACCTGGCTGGCCAGCCACTGGCGCTGGCAGCTGCGCAGCTTCTGGTTCGCCGCCTTGTGGCTGCTGGTGGCGGGCCTGCTGGCCTTGACCCTGATCGGCATTCCGGCGGCCTTCATGGTCATCGTCGGCACCGGGCTGTGGGTGCTCTACCGCGTGATCCGCGGCTGGATGGCCCTGCTCGACCGGCGCGCGATGCCGATGCCGCCGTCGGCCGTGGCAGCCTGATCCGGCCTGCCCTGCTGCGGAGGCGCCTGCACATGCGTCGCCGTTTCATCTCCTGGGGGGCATTGATGGCCGCGCTGTGGCTCTGCAGCGCGCCCTTGCGCGCCGCCGATGCCGAAGGCGCCAGCTCGGTGCTGCTGATCGCGGCCGAAGGGATGGCCGATCCGCGCTTCCGGCAAAGCGTGGTGCTGGTGACGCGGCATGGCAGCAGCAATGCGACCGTCGGCGTGATAGTCAATCGCAGCCTCGGCGTGCCGCTCGACCGCCTGTTCCCCGAACTGAAGCAGGCCGCAGAACACCACCTGCATTACGGCGGGCCGGTGGCGGAGGGGCGGGTCGTGTTCCTGGTGCGCAGCACGGAGGCCCCGGCGGCGGCGATCGCCATGGCGGAACAGTTGTTCCTCAGCAGTGACGGCGGCAGCCTGAGGCGGCTGCTGGCGACGCCGACACCGGTAAAGCGCCTGCGCGTGTTCAGCGGTTTCGCCAGTTGGGCACCGGATCAGTTGGAGCACGAGATCGATCGCGGCGACTGGTATCTGCTGCCGGTCGACGCCGATGCCCTGTTCGGCGAGGCGCTGGACGACATGTGGCCCAGGCTGTGGCGCCGCGCCACGCAACTGATGGTGCAAGCGCGCACGCGTGTCGTCCGGCATCGCGACAGGGCGTATCCGCTTTAGGCGCGACAGACTACCTGCCGGCGTCGGCACGCGCATACTGTGCGGCTTCAGTCATCCGCAGAGGGAATTCCCATGACGCTTTGTCCGATTGCCATCGTCGCCGGCTGCCAGAAATGCCCGGCCTTCAAGATTTGCCCGCTCAAGGGCGTGATCGGCGACCAGCCGCCGAAGCCGGAAGCACCCGCCGCGGCCGCCGCCAAACCACGCAAGGCCGCGGCACGCAAGAAGCAGTAGCCACCCTGTATGCAGGGTGGCTTCCTGTCGCGAGGCCATCCGGCGCACCAATAGGGAGCAGCGGCATTTCCTTGCAACGCCATTCTGGTGCGTCGCCGGCGTTTCCGTTTTGAACTGACTATTCAGGCTTAAGCCAGCCGCAGCGGCCGATTGCGGCCGTTGCCGCAGCACTGACAATGGCATGGCACGCCCTTCGCTATGGAAGGACTGCACCGTTTCAATCCAGACGGTCGGTCCGCTCAAATCCATTGAAAGGGGAACACCATGCAACGTCGCAATTTCGTCAAGGCCACAGCCCTCACCCTCGCCCTCGCCGCCGCCGGTTTCGTCACCCAGCCCGCGGTCGCCGCCGACACCATCAAGGTCGGCATCCTGCATTCCCTCTCAGGCACCATGGCGATTTCGGAAACCGCGCTGAAGGAAACCGCGCTGATGACCATCGCCGAAATCAACGCCAAGGGCGGCGTGATGGGCAAGCAGCTCGAAGCCGTGGTGGTCGACCCGGCCTCCAACTGGCCGCTGTTCGCCGAGAAGGCGCGCCAGCTGCTGACCCAGGACAAGGTCGCGGTGGTCTTCGGCTGCTGGACCTCGGTCTCGCGCAAGTCGGTGAACCCGGTGTTCAAGGAGCTCAACGGCCTGCTGTTCTACCCCGTGCAATATGAAGGCGAGGAGCTCGAAAAGAATGTCTTCTACACCGGCGCCGCGCCCAACCAGCAGGCGATCCCGGCCGTCGAATATTTGATGAGCAAGGACGGCGGCGCGGCCAAGCGCTGGGTGCTGCTCGGCACCGACTACGTCTATCCGCGCACCACCAACAAGATCCTGCGCGCCTTCCTCAAGAGCAAGGGTGTCGCCGAGGCCGACATCATGGAGGAATACACCCCCTTCGGCCACAGCGACTACCAGACCATCATCGCCAAGATCAAGAAGTTCGCCGGCGAGGGCAAGAAGACGGCCGTGGTGTCGACCATCAACGGCGACTCCAACGTGCCCTTCTACAAGGAACTCGGCAACGCCGGCCTCAAGGCCACGGACGTGCCGGTGGTGGCCTTCTCGGTCGGCGAAGAGGAACTGCGCGGCGTCGATACCAAGCCGCTGGTCGGACACCTCGCGGCCTGGAACTACTTCCAGTCGATCAAGAATCCGCAAAATGACGCCTTCATCAAGATGTACCGCGACTGGGCCAAGAAGCAGAAGCTGCCCAAGGCCGAGTCGGTCGTCACCAACGACCCGATGGAAGCTACCTACGTCGGCATCCACATGTGGAAACAGGCGGTCGAGAAGGCCAAGAGCACCGACGTGGACAAGGTCATCGCAGCGGTCGGCGGCCAGAAGTTCAAGGCGCCGTCCGGCTTCGAGATCAAGATGGACGAAAAGAACCATCACCTGCACAAGCCGGTGCTGATCGGCGAAGTCAAGGCCGACGGCCAGTTCAACGTGGTGTGGAAGACCAAGGGCCCGGTCAAGGCCGCGCCGTGGTCGCCCTACATCCCCGGCAACGACAAGAAGAAGGGCGAACCCGAGGGCAAGTAAGCCTCGTCGTTCCCACTCTCTGGCCCGCTGCTCCGGTACGGCGATCGCATAGCGTCGCCGTACCGTCAGCACCAACTTTCCAAAAAAATGCGCCATCTCCTTCTTGCCCTGCTTTGCTGCCTGAGTCTCGCCGTCCATGCGGCGGCGGACCCGGCCGTAATGCGCCAGCTTGCGGCCGAGGAATCCGACGACAAGATCGCCGCGATCCACAAGCTCGCGCTGACTGCCGAACCCGAGGCGCTGGCGCTGCTGCAGCAACTCGCCGACGGCAGTCTGAAGGACGACAAGGGCGAGGAGATCACGATCAACAACCGCGTGCGGCGCGAGTTGGAAGGCGCGCTGGCGGTGCTGAAACTCATCGATCCCGACGTGACCGTGCGCTTCGCCGCCGTCAAGGAGATCGCCAGCAACGTCGATGCCGCGATGGCGCCGATGCTGGCCAGGGCGCGGGACCGCGAAACCGAACCGAAGATCCGCGCCCTGCTGGTTGAGGCGCATGCGCTCGCGACGCTCAAGGATGCCGACCCGCAGTTGCGCATCGCGGCCGCCAGGGCGCTGGCTTCGAGCGCCGATCCCAACACCAAGGCCCAGCTCAAGGCGCAGTCGGAAGAAGCCAACGAGGTCGAAAGCGAGGTGCGCCGCGCCGCCTTCCAGTCCTACCTCGCGGTCAAGGACCGCCTGACCCTGGCCGAGACCCTCGGCCGCATCTTCTCCGGCCTCTCCCTGGGCAGCATCCTGCTGCTCGCGGCGCTGGGCCTGGCCATCACCTATGGCGTCATGGGCGTGATCAACATGGCCCACGGCGAGCTGCTGATGATCGGCGCCTACGCCACTTACGCGATGCAGGGGGTCTTCCGTACGCATTTTCCGGCGCAGCTCGACTGGTATCTGCTGGCCGCCGTGCCGGTGGCCTTCTTCGCCGCCGCCGCGGTCGGCATCCTGCTCGAACGCACGGTGATCCGCTGGCTTTACGGCCGCGCGCTGGAAACCCTGCTCGCCACCTGGGGCCTGTCGCTGATGCTGATCCAGGCCGCGCGCGTGATCTTCGGCGCGCAGAACGTCGAAGTCGCGAATCCCTCCTGGATGTCGGGCGGCCTCGAAATCCTGCCCAGCATCGTGTTGCCGCTCAATCGCATCGTCATCGTCGGCTTCGCGCTGTTCGTGCTGATGCTGGTCTGGGTGCTGATGAACCGGACGCGCTTGGGCATGTTCGTCCGCGCCGTGACGCAGAACCGCGCCATGGCCGGCTGCGTCGGCGTGCCGACGGGGCGCATCGACACTGTGGCCTTCGCGCTCGGCGCCGGCATCGCGGGCCTCGGCGGCGTGGCGCTGTCGCAGATCGCCAACGTCGGCCCCGACATGGGCCAGGGCTACATCGTCGATTCCTTCATGGTGGTGGTGCTGGGCGGCGTCGGGCAATTGGCCGGCGCGGTGTGGGCGGCGCTGGGCCTGGGCATCGTCACCAAGTTCATCGAAAGCTGGGCCGGCGCCGTGATCGCCAAGATCGTGGTGCTGGTGTTCATCATCATGTTCATCCAGAAGCGACCGCAGGGGCTGTTCGCGCTCAAGGGCCGGTTTGTGGAGAACTAGGATGAAACAGGCGCTCTCATTTGCGGTGGGTGGCGCTCGGGCCGCCGGGGCGCTCTGCTCCGCTCCATGTCCCCCGTCGCCGGCCTGCAGCCGGCTCCTCCTCCTTTACTTGCGCGGAGCAGAGCGCCCCACCGGCCCGTTCGGGATACGCCGTCGCGGGTTTTCGGTAGCAGGGCAAAAGCCTGTCCCGCCAAGGATGGCAGGTATCCGACTCCGGGAAGTAAAGGAGGAGGGCCGGTGCTTCTTCGGCCCGGGGGACATGGACGGAGTCGGATACCTGCTGTCCTTGGCGCCCGCCACCCCGGCAAACGAACCCCGCGATTCATCCTTTGCAAATGGCTGGAGCAACTGAGATGAAGCGTACCCCCTTCATCGTTCGTTTCCTCGGCGCCACGCCGAAGCAGGGCTGGATCGCCATCGCGGTCGCCGCGGTGGTCGCGCTGGTCCTGCTGCCGTCGCTGCATCTGCTGCTGCCGGCGGGTCATCCTTTCCATGTCTCGGCCTATGTCATCACCCTGGTCGGCAAGATCATGTGCTACGCCATCGTCGCCGTGGCGATGGACCTGATCTGGGGCTACACGGGCATCCTCTCGCTCGGCCACGGCCTCTTCTTCGCCCTCGGCGGCTACGCTTTCGGCATGTACCTGATGCGCCAGATTGGCCGCGACGGCTCCTACCAGTCGGACCTGCCGGACTTCATGGTCTTCCTCGACTGGAAGGCGCTGCCCTGGTACTGGACCGGCTCGGATTCCTTCCTCTGGGTCATCCTGCTGGTGCTGACGGTGCCGGCGCTGGTGGCGCTTATTTTTGGCTTCTTTGCCTTTCGCTCGCGCATCAAGGGCGTGTATTTTTCGATCATCACCCAGGCCATGGTGTTCGCCGCGATGCTGTTCTTCTTCAGGAACGAAACCGGCTTCGGCGGCAACAACGGCTTCACCGATTTCAAGCGCATCCTCGGCTACAGCATCACCGCGCCGGAAACCCGCGTGGCGCTGTTCGCGCTGAC
>JACPUD010000095.1 GCA_016192435.1 Rhodocyclales bacterium
CTGCGCAGCGAAGTAAAGGAGGAGAGGGCTGCCGAAGGCTGCCCTTGGGGGACATGAGCGGAGTAGAACACCCCGGCGGCCCGATCAGGCTTCCAACTCACTGATAGCGAGGGTTTCATTTCAGATCCTGCTCCGCCATCCCGTAATCCCGCATCGCCGCTTCCCGCGTGATCACGCCGTTCCTGATCTCCTCGGCCAGCAGCTTGCGGTCGCGCTTTTTCGGATCGCCGTAACCTCCGCCGCCGCTGGCGACCTGGTGGTAGGTGGTGCCCTTGGGCACGCCGGTGATCAGGTCCTTGTTCTTTGGCACCACGGTCTGGCCGTCGGGGTAGTGCAGGCGGATGAAGTTCAAGCCGCCCTCGCCGCCGCCGAAGAGGCCGAAGGCCGGTTCGAAGTCGCCGTCGCCGAAGGTCACCAGTTGCGTGTCGTCGGAGCCGATCCTGAATATGGTTTCGACCCCGAGTCCGCCGCGCCATTGGCCGGCGCCGGCCGAATCGGTCAGCAGCTCGTGGCGGATCAGCGTGTGCGGGGTCTGCTGCTCGAACATTTCGTAATCCTGGTCGAGCACGCCGCCCGAGGCGTCGATCATGCCGATGTGGTCGTAGCCGTCGGTGCCGAGCATGGCGCCGGAACCGCCCTTGAGGCCCATGAAACCGATGTCGACGTACTTCTCGTTGTTCTTCGGATCGAGGCCGGTGGTCAAGGACGCCAGCAGGTTGTTCCAGCCTGCGGTGACGCGGTCGGGCATCACCGGGGCCAGCGCGCGCTGGATGGCGTCGGCGTTGGGCGGGCAGAGGTGGTTGCCGAAGGTAGTCGCCTTCGGGTAGGCGGCATTCAGTATGGTGCCGCTCGGGATCACGATTTCGATCGGTTGCACCATACCCTCGTTGTGCGGGATGTCGGGGTTCACCATCTGCAGCAGGGTCAGGATCGTGGCCGAGGCGCTCGAGGTGAAGGTGCCGTTCACGAAGCCGTTGGTCTGCGGATCGGTCTTCGAGTAGTCGAACTTGATGCTCTTGTCCTTGACCTCGATGTCTACGCGGATGGTGTACTTCGAGCCGACGAAGCGGCCGTCGTAATACACGTAGCCTTCGCCCGAGTAGTTGCCGTTGGGGATCTTGGCGATCTCGGCTTCCATCATCTTGCGCGTGGCCTCGAACAGCGCCTGCTTGTGCAACTCGTAACTTTCGACCCCGTATTTCTTCAGCAACTCCAGCAGGCGGCGCTCGCCGACCGTGCAGGCGCCCATTTCGGCCTTCATGTCGTGCTGCACGATGTCGAGGCGCACGTTGGCGAAGATCAGGTTCCAGACGTCCTTGCGCAGCTTGCCGCGCTCGACCACCTTGACCGGCGGGATGCGCAGGGCTTCCTGCCAGACCTCGACGGCGTTCGGGTTGTAGCCGCCGGCGACGTTGCCGCCGATGTCGGCCTGGTGGCCCTTGACCGCCGTCCAGGCCACCAGTTCGTCGCCGAAAAACACCGGCTTGAAGGCGGCGACGTCGTTGTTCTGGTTGCCCAGGCTGAACACGTCGTTGTGAAAGATCACGTCGCCCGGATAGATTTCGTCGCCGAAATACTCCTTGATGTACTTGCACACCGGCGCCAGCGAGAAGGCCAGGATCGGCAGGTTCTCGGTCTGCTCCAGCATGTTGCCGTCGGCGTCGTAGAGGCCGGTGACGTAGTCCTTGGCTTCGCAGAGGATCGGCGAGCGCGTGGTCTGCTCCATCGAAATGCTCATCTCGTCGGTGATCGACTTGAAGGTCCGCGCATACACCGACAACAGGATGGGATCGATCTTGGTGCTCATGCCGTTACCTCCGTGTTTACCTTGCTGTCCTTGAAGCAGGCCGCGGCGAGATCCTCGCGGCCCTTCTGCCAGATCACGAAGGAACCCAGGGCATCGACCGCGCAGTCGTAGGAGTCGCTGACGAAGATCGCCGTGGTTTCCTGCTCGATCATGGCCGGGCCGGTGATGCGGTTGCCGTAATGCATCTGGTGGCCGTCGTAGACCGGGGTATCGCGGAAGCTCTTGGTCTCGGGGATGTACATGCTGCGTTTGCCTTTCAGCGCACCTGACGCATCCGCGCCACTCCAGGCTTCCTGGCGGTAGGTCGGCTTGTCGGTGATGCCGATGGCCTGGACGCGGACGTTGATGATCTCGATCGGGGTCTTCTCGGCTTCCAGCGAATAGCCGTAAAGCCGGTTGTGCTCGGCGTTGAAGGCCGCGGCGATGGCGACCGTATCGCGGCTGTCGATCAGTTCGCGCGGCACCGTGAAGGACACCTCGTGGTACTGCTTGATGTAGCGGCAGTCGAACTTGACGTCGTAGCGCCGGCGTTCCTCGGCGATGCGCTCCTCGACCAGTTGCCGCGTGCCGTCGGCCGACATCTCGTCGATCATCGCGGTCAGTTTTACCCAGTCGATGGCTTCGAGGCGGGCGACGAAGGTACGCACGAAGTCGTGCTTGAGCTCGCTCATCAGCATGCCGAAGGCGCAGAGTACCGAGGATTCGCGCGGCACGATCTGCAGCGGGATTTCGAGTTCGCTGCAGATCAGGCAGGAGTGGATCGGGCCGGCGCCGCCGGCCGGAATGAAGGGGAATTCGCGCGGATCGAAGCCGCGCTTGATGGTGACTTCCCTCACGCCCTGGGCCATGTTGTTGCAGGCGACGCGGTACATGCCGGCCGCGGCTTCCTCGACCGAGAGGCCCATGGGTTTGGCGATGTGTTCCTCGATCGCGGCGCGTGCGGCCGTGGCGTCGAGCTTCATCCGGCCGCCGGCGAAGAAGCCGGGATCGAGGTAGCCCAGCACCACGTTGGCGTCGGTGGTGGCGGGGAGCCGGCCGCCCTTGCTGTAGCAGGCCGGGCCGGGATCGGCGCCGGCGCTTTGCGGGCCCATGCGCAGCATACCGCCTTCGTCGAGCCAGCCGATCGAGCCGCCGCCGGCGCCGATGGTGTGGATGTCGAGCATCGGCAGGGCGATCTTGTGGCGCGCAATCTCGCCGTCGTTCTTGATCATCGGCGCATCGACGGCGACAGACGCTTCGAAACTC
>JACPUD010000096.1 GCA_016192435.1 Rhodocyclales bacterium
CCAGGATTATTCGATTTCCGCCCGCGTCGATGGCCAGCCCACGGCCGCGATTGCCGTGCGCATGGCGCCGGGCGCCAATGCACTCAACACCGCCAAGGCGGTCAATGACCGGATGACCGAGCTGGCGAAATACTTTCCGCCCAGCATCTCCTGGATGGTGCCCTACGACACCTCGACCTTCGTCGACATCTCGATCCGCGAAGTGGTCAAGACGCTGATCGAAGCGATGATCCTGGTCGTGCTGGTGATGTACCTGTTCCTCGAAAACGTGCGCGCCACCTTCATCCCGGCCGTGGTGGTGCCGGTCTCGCTGTTCGGCGCGCTGATCGGCCTCTACCTGCTCGGCTATTCGATCAACGTGCTGACCCTGTTCGCCATGGTGCTGGCCATCGCCATCGTCGTCGATGATGCCATCGTCGTGATCGAGAACGTCGAGCGCATCATGAGCGAGGAAGGCCTCAGTCCGCGCGAGGCGACGCGCAAGGCGATGGGCCAGATCATCAACGCCATCATCGCGATTACCGTGGTGCTGACGGCGGTGTTCGTGCCCCTGCTGTTCTTCGGCGGCGCGGTCGGCGCGATCTACCGCCAGTTCGCCGTGACGCTGATCCTGACCATGGGCTTCTCGGCATCCATGGCGCTGACGCTGACGCCGGCGCTGTGCGCGACGCTGCTCAAGCACGATCCGGGCGCCGACGACGTGATGCCGCACAGCGGCTTTTTCGGCTGGTGGAACCGCTTCTTCGCCGCCACCGTGCAACGCTACATCGGCGCCACACGCCGCATTCTCGGCAAACCCGGGCGCTGGCTGATCGTCTATGCGACGATCCTGGCCGCCACCGGCTGGTTTTTCAGCAAGCTGCCGGGCAGCTTCCTGCCCAGTGAAGACCAGGGCTACTTCCTCAGCATCGTCCAGCTGCCGCCGGCGGCGACGCGCGAGCGCAGCCTGAAAGTACTGGAAACCGTCGAGCAGCACTACCTGGCGCAGAAGGAAGTCGCCCACGTCATCGGCGTGCTCGGTTTCTCCTTCTTCGGCCGCGGCCAGAACGCCGCGATCACCTTCGTCCGGCTCAAGAGCTGGGACGAACGGCCGCACAAGGACAACAGTGCCGAGTCGGTGGTGCAACGCGCCAACATGGCCTTTTTCCGCATCAAGCAGGCCATGATCTTCGCCATCAACGTGCCGCCGATACCCGAGCTGGCGGCAGTCGGCGGGTTCGATTTCCGCCTGCAGGACCGCGGCGGCCTGGGCCGCGACAAGCTGCTCGAAGCGCGCAACATGGCGCTCGGCATGGCCGGGCAGAACCCGGCCCTGGTCGGTGTGCGTCCCGAAGGACAGGAAGCCGGGCCGCAGGTCTTCCTCAGCGTGGACCGGGTCAAGGCGCGGGCGCTGGGCATCGACCTGGGTGAGCTCAACGACACCTTGCAGGCCACCCTGGGCACCGCCTACATCAACGACTTCGTGCGCGAAGGACGTATCCTGCGCGTGCAGATGCAGGCCGAAGCCGACACCCGGCGCACGCCGCAAGACCTGTTGCGGCTGCCGGTCAGGAATGCGCGCGGCGACATGATTCCGCTGGCCGAAATTGCCACCGCAGCATGGATCGTCGGCAGTCCCAAGCTCGACCGCTACAACGGCCTGCCTTCGATGAAGATCGCCGGCAATGCGGCGCCGGGCCGCTCGACCGGCGAAGCCCTGCTGGCCATGGAGGACGTCGCCGCCAAGCTGCCGACAGGCGTCGGCTACGAATGGTCGGGCAGTTCCTTCGAGGAGCGCCTGTCGGGCACCCAGGCGCCCTTCCTCTTCGCCGTCTCGCTGATCGTGGTTTTCCTTTGCCTCGCCGCGCTCTACGAGAGCTGGTCGATTCCCTTCGCGGTGATGCTGGTGGTGCCGCTGGGCATCTTCGGCGCGGTGCTGGCCGTGAGCTTTCGCGGTCTGCCCAACGACGTGTATTTCAAGGTCGGCCTGATCGCCATCATCGGCCTCTCGGCGAAGAACGCGATCCTGATCATCGAATTCGCCCGCGAGTTGCAGGAGCAGGGCAAGGACCTGATCGAGGCTACGCTGGAAGCCTGCCGCCTGCGTTTCCGGCCGATCCTGATGACCTCGATCGCCTTCATGTTCGGCGTGCTGCCGCTGGCGGTGTCCACCGGCGCCGGCGCCAACAGCCGCATCGCGATCGGCACCGGGGTGATCGGCGGCATGTTCGCCGCCACAGTGCTGGCGGTGTTCCTGGTCCCGGTATTTTTCGTCGTGGTGCGCCGCTTCTTCCCGGGCCACGCCCGCCACCGCGAGGAGACACATGATGCGTAAGACACTTCCCCTGGTGCTGGCCCTGGCTCTCGCCGGCTGTTCGTTCACGCCGGATTACCAGCACCCCGCGGCGCCGGTGCCCGCGGCGTGGCCGCAAGGAGTTGGCGCTGGCGATACGGCGCAAGGCGCGGCGATCCCCGCGGACTGGCGCGCATTCTTTACCGATCCGCGCCTGCAGGCCCTGATCGCCGCCGCGCTGGAACACAACCGCGACCTGCGCATTTCGCTGGCGCGCGTCGACGAGGCGCGCGCCTTGGCCGGCATCGCCCGCGCCGATCGCCTGCCGACCGTCGATCTGGCGGCCCAGCGCGCCGCCGCGCTGACGCCGGCCGATGTTTCCGGCAGCGGTCGCCAGGTGAGCAGTCAGCGCTACGACGTCAATCTCGCCGTGGCCGCCTTCGAGCTGGACTTCTGGGGCCGGGTCAAGAGTCTGGACGACGCCGGGCGCGCCAACTTCCTGGCCAGCGACTACGCACGCCAGGCCTTCCGCCTGTCGCTGATCGCCGATGTCGCCAACGCCTGGCTCAGCCTGCTGGAACTCAGCGAGCGACTGGAACTTGCCCGGGCCACGCTGAAGAGCCGGGAGGAAACGCGAACCCTGGTCGGCCGCCGCCGTGACGTCGGCCTCGCCGGCGACCTCGACTACCTGCAGGCCGACGGCGCCTTGCAGAATGCGCGGGCCGAAGTCGCCAGCCTTGCGCGCGCTTACGCCGCGGCGGAAAACGCCTTGCGCCTGCTGGTCGGCGCGCCCTCCGCCGAGACCGCGGGCGGCAGCCTGGCGCAGCCGGGCCTGGTGGCCGAGGTGGCGGTGGGTTTGCCCGGTGACATCTTGCTGCAGCGACCCGACGTGATGGCCGCCGAACAGAAGCTGATCGCGGCGAACGCCAACATCGGTGCCGCGCGCGCCGCCTTCCTGCCCAGGATCGTGCTGACCGCCGCGCTCGGCACCGCCAGTCACGGTCTCAGCGGCTTGTTCGAGGCCGGCAGCGGCGCCTGGAGTTTCGTGCCGGCCCTGCGCCAGCCGCTGTTCGACAGCGGACGGACGGCTGAAAACGTGGACCTCGCCAGCGCGCGCAAGGTGATCGCCGTCGCCGAGTACGAGAAGACGATCCAGCAGGCCTTCCGCGAAATCGCCGACCTGCTCGAAGCGCGCCGGCAACTGGCCGACCAGTTGCAGGCCCAGGAAGCCGGCGTCGCCGCGCAGAGCCGGCGCCTGACGCTGGTCGATGCGCGCTACAAGGCCGGCGTCTCCAGCCACCTCGAACTGCTCGATGCCCAGCGCGAACAGTTCGCGGCGCAACAGTCGGCGCTGGCGGTACGGCGCCAGCTGCTGTCTACCACGGCAAGTTTCTACAAGGCGCTGGGCGGCGGCGCGGCCGCCCGGTAAGGCGGTCAGGCAGAACTCAGAGCGGCCGCTTGACCGTCAGCGCGCCGCGGATCTGGCCTTCGCTGTAACCGATGGCCTTGTCCCCGGGATAGAGCTCGGCCAGTTTCTCCTTCGCCTTCGGGTTCAGCTTGTCGTCGCTGCCGTGGCAGTTGAGGCACAGGCCCTGGGTCGGCAGCGCCTTCATGTAGCGCAGCATGCGCTTGTCGCCCTCGGCGACGATCTCGGCCTTTTCCATCGTCGCGGGATTTTCACCCGCGGTGCGCCGCCGATCGAAATCCTCCAGCACGGTGCGCTCCCAGGCATCGGGCACGGCCTTGGGATTGCGGTTCCTCAGGCTGACGCGGCGAATCGCCCAGCCGGTGTTCTGCGACGCGGCGGCGGCCATCTTCGGCGCCTTTTCGCTGCAGGCCGCGATCGCGCCCTGGTAGCTGCCCTTTTCGATCTCCTCCTGCAGCATCTGCAGCAGCTTGGGCGGGATGCCGAGTGCGGTTTTCCTGGTTTCGGCGATCAGCGCCGCATCGTCGGCCCAGGTCGACAGGGCGGTCATGGCCAGCGTCGCGGCAAGCAGTTTCTTCACGGTTTTCCTCCGGGGAATATTTGCGATCAATAAACCGCGGATTGTCGGCCAGCCTTCGCCGTGGCGCCAATAGAAGATTTCGAGCCGGCGATCAGCCCGGCATCTACCCAGCATCCACCCAACATCAGCCCGGCATCAGCCCAGTCGCTGCAGCCGCTTTTCCAGCCGTGCCACATCGTCGCGCAGCCGGTCGATATCGTCGGCAAACGCCGCGATATCCGTCTGGCGCGCGATCAGCGGCTGTTCTTCGGTGAAGTATTCGGCCAAGTTGGCGGCGAAGTTCTGCGCCGCCTGCTGTTGCCAGGCGGCGAATTCGCGCGAACCGCCGACGATGCGATGCGCCGCGATGTCGCCGACGATATGCGAGAGGTCTTCCTCGGCATCCCAGCGCAGGTTGCGGATCACGAAACCCAGCGCCTGGGCGAATTCAGCCGAACCTTCGATGCGCGCCGCGCGCATCACGGCATCCTTGCCTTGCAGCGCGAGCAGCGGTGTCGTTGCCGGCAGCGCGATGCTGACTTCGAGTTCGGCGTCCGCGGCCGGGGCGCAGAGCGTGCCGTCCGCGCCGATCAAAAAAGCCGCCTCGAAAGGCGGCAGTTTGATCTGCGCTGCGTGCCCGGCGAAGGGCGCGAGCTTTTCGCGCGCCCAGGCCGCCTGCCCGAGCAGGTGATTGATCGCGGCCTGCAGCGGCGCGGGCAGGGCTTGCATGACGCTTACTGAACCTGCTGGATGCCGGCGATGTTCCAGCCGCGGCTGCCGTCGGTCGGCTTGACCAGGTGCCAGATCTCGGTGAAGGCTTCCGGCGCGGCCGCGGCTTCTTCGCGCAGCTGGCCCGAGAAGCGCACGCTGGCAATGTGCCGATTGTCTTCGGTGGCGACTTCGAGCAGCTCCGCATCGAGTTGCATGATGTCGGTTTCCTGGCTTGCGCCGCTGCGTTCCTGATACTGCATCTGGATCTCGGCGAACACTTCCGGCGCGGTGAATTGGCGGATGTCGTCCATGTCGCCGCGATCGTTGGCGGCCTGCAGGCGCACGAAGTTGAGCTTGGCCTGGCGCAGGAAGCCTTCCACGTCGAAACCGGCCGGAATGCTGCCGGCCGTGGCATTGGCCGCCGTAGTGCCAGCGCCAACTCCTGTGGCTTCGAACTGCGCGGGCCTGAAGTTCGCGGCATTGCCGGAACCGGCAGCGGCGTACTGCATGCCGGGCTGAGGCGTGCGCTTGCTCATCAGCCAGCGCACGACGAAGACCGCGGCCATGACCAGCAGCGCGAGCATCAGCATGCCGGCGAAACCTTCGCCGAGGCCGAAGTGCGAGAGCAGCGCGGCGATGCCGAGACCGGCGGCGAGGCCGGCCAAAGGTCCGAGGAAGCGGCTCATGCCGGCCGGCTTGGCGGCGCCAGCGGCCGGTGCCGCGGCGGTCGTCGGCGCGGCGGCCGGCTTGCCCGCCGTGGTCGGTGCCGGCGCCGGACTGGCCTGGCGTTGCATGCCGAAGGATCTGCTGCCGCCCAGGCGTCTGGCCTCGGCATCGGGAACCATCAAAACCAGTCCGATCACGGCCGCGAACGCGGCAATCACCAGGCGTTTGGTGCCGACCGCTACGTTTGAGGTCGAAAAGATCGAACCCAGGCTCCACTGAAACTTCGTATTCATATGTCTCTTGCTCCTCGTTAAAACTTGTAACCGCGATGCAGCGCGACGACGCCGGCTGTCAGATTGAATACTTCGACCCGTTCCAGCCCGGCTTGTTCCATCATGGCCTTGAGCGTGGCCTGGTCCGGGTGCATGCGGATCGATTCGGCCAGATAGCGGTAGGACTCGGCATCG
>JACPUD010000097.1 GCA_016192435.1 Rhodocyclales bacterium
GCTTGGGCAACTTCGGCGATTGCGAGCCGGTCGGCGAAGGCGTGTCGGAGATGCGGATTCACTACGGCCCCGGCTACCGGGTCTATTTTGCGCAGCGCGGCTTGGAGGTGGTGATTCTGCTTGCGGGAGGGGACAAGTCCTCCCAGCCGAAAGACATCAAGCGGGCGCTGGAACTGGCCCGCCGCCTGTAGGAGCGGAGTATGAAAGCGATCAAATTACGGCCCTGGGATTCGGCCGAGCACCTGAAGACGGAAGAGGAGATGGTCCTCTATCTGGAAGCCTGCCTTGAGGACGGCGACGCGGCGTTGATCGCCCATGCCTTGGGCGTGATCGCCAAGGCGCGCGGCATGACGCAGTTGGCGCGCGATACCGGCCTGTCGCGCGAGAGCCTGTACAAGGCTCTCTCGGGCGAAGGCAATCCCGAGTTCGCCACCGTAATGAAAGTGGTCAAGGCGCTGGGGTTCCAGCTTCATGCCGCGCCGGTGGCGTAGGCGTGCGCATAACCGAACGGAGGACCGACATGGACTGGAAAGACCGCATCGTCGCCACGCCGGACACGCTGGTGGGCAAACCGCGCATCAAGGGAACGCGCATTTCGGTAGAGCTGATTCTGGACCGCTTGGCCGATGGCTGGACGCAGGACGATATCCTGACCTCCTACCCGCATATCACGCCGGAGGACATCCAGACTGCGCTGGCCTGCTGCAATCCGTGTGATTGATCGCGACCCGATCCCGATTTCCGCCCTGCAGCACTGGTGCTACTGCCCGCGCCAGTGCGCGCTGATCCATGTCGAGCAGGTATTTGCCGAGAACCTGCACACCCTGCGCGGTCAGGCGGTGCATAAGCAAGTCGATCAGCCCGGTGTCGAAACCCGGGCCGGCCTGCGCGTCGAGCGGGCGTTGCCGGTGTGGAACGATCGCCTCGGACTGATCGGCAAGGCCGATGTAGTCGAGTTCGAAGCCGACGGCACGCCCTACCCGGTCGAATACAAGCACGGTGCCCGCAACAAGGCGGCCTGGATCGCCGCCTGCGACGATTTGCAGCTTGCCGCGCAGGCCATGTGCCTGGAGGAAATGACCGGCAAGCCGGTGCCGGCGGGCGCGCTGTTCTATGCGAGCTCGAAGCGGCGTCGCGCCGTGAAGATCGATGCCGAACTGCGCGCGCGAGTGGAAACCGCTGCCGCTGCCGTTCGAGGCTTGCTCGATGGCGCCGTGTTGCCAGCGCCAACTTTCGATAAGCGCTGCGACAAATGTTCGCTGCGCGAGCTATGCCAGCCGGCGCTGCGGCCGGTAGCGGCCGGACTGTTCGACGCGGAGGCCTGACGCCATGCAATTGCTCAACACCCTTTACGTCACCACGCCGGAAAGCTATCTGCATCTCGACAACGACACCCTGCGCATCGAGGTCGAGCGCGAGACGCGCTTGCGCGTGCCCTTGCACCATCTGTCGTCGGTGGTCTGCTTCGGCCATGTGATGGTCTCGCCCATCCTCATGCACCGGCTGGCCGACGAGGGCAAGACCCTGGTGCTGCTCGATGGTCGCGGCCGCTTCAAGGCACGCCTCGAAGGCCCGGTTTCCGGCAATGTGCTGTTGCGCCAGGCCCAGCATCGCCGCTTATTGGGCAACCCGGCCAACACCGACTCTTGCGTGGCGATCGCCAAATCCTGCATCGCCGGCAAGCTCAAGAACTGCCGGCAGGTGCTGCAGCGCGGCGCGCGCGAAACGGGGCGCGACGAAGACAACACGACGCTTGCCGCCACCGCCGATGAATTCGCGCGCGCGCTGGCCCGCCTCGAACATGCCGCGGACCTCGATGCGGTGCGCGGCATCGAAGGCGATGCCGCCAAGCGCTACTTCGCCGTACTGAGCCTGATCGTCCGTCCCGAGTCGCGGGAAGCCTTCACCATGAGCGGCCGCACCCGCCGTCCGCCGCTGGACCGCATGAATGCATTGCTGTCCTTTCTCTATTCCATGTTGATGAACGACGTGCGTTCGGCGGTCGAAAGCGTCGGCCTCGATCCGCAGATCGGCTTCCTGCATGCCGTGCGCCCCGGGCGCGCCGCGCTGGCGCTGGACTTGATGGAGGAATTTCGCCCTCTGCTGGCCGACCGTCTGGCGCTGACCCTGATCAATCGCCGGCAGATTGAAGTCGACGATTTCGTCGAGCGCCCCGGTGGCGCATTCGTGCTCAAGGACGATGCGCGCAAGGACGTCGTCACGGCCTATCAGGAGCGCAAGCAGGAAACCCTGACGCATCCGCTGTTGGAGACACCGATCGCGTTGGGCCTCGCGCCCTTCGTGCAGGCGCGGCTGCTGGCGCGCGCAGTGCGCGGCGATGCCGAAATCTACCTGCCCTTCACGCCCAAGTAAGCATGCTGGTCATCGTTTGCTACGACGTCGCCACTGATACCCGCGCCGGCCGCCGCCGTTTGCGGCGTGTGGCAAGGGTTTGCGAGGGTGTGGGGCAGCGCGTGCAGAAGTCGGTGTTCGAGTGCAAGGTCGACGCCATGCAATTCGAGGAACTCGAACGCCGTTTGCTGGCCGAGATCGACGCGGCGGAAGACTGTCTGCGTTTTTACCGGCTCACCGAGCCGGTCGACCTGCATGTCCGCGAATACGGCAATTTCAAGGCGGTGGATTTCGAAGGGCCGCTGGTGCTATGACGCGCGGATTGCAAGTGATCGGAAATTCCCAGGCGGTTCGCGCCAGTGGCAACTATATGATTCTGCATTCCGATTTCCGACATAGGAAAATCGAAAACACTTCGTTTCGGCGAAGCGCAACACGGTTCGCGCAAAGCGTTGAATTTTTTTCGACGGTTCAAAGCGATGCGCGGAACCTGACGCCCGGCCCGCGAGGGCCGGGCGAGGATTGAAACTCCGTCTTCCGAGCGCGAAGCGGCTTCCGCGTCTGACGCCCGGCCCGCGAGGGCCGGGCGAGGATTGAAACTGCCTCAATTCCGGTATCAGCGGCTTCCGTCGCTGGACGCCCGGCCCGCGAGGGCCGGGCGAGGATTGAAACGTGTTCGATTGGAAGCAAGACCCGCGCAAGGATGCGACGCCCGGCCCGCGAGGGCCGGGCGAGGATTGAAACTTCTCCGGCGACTTCGGACACGGAATACGTACCGGACGCCCGGCCCGCGAGGGCCGGGCGAGGATTGAAACAGTGAATCGACCGCCGACAAGGCAGGGCAACGCTGACGCCCGGCCCGCGAGGGCCGGGCGAGGATTGAAACAAGTAGAAAACGTCACCGGCCAATCCACCCAAACGACGCCCGGCCCGCGAGGGCCGGGCGAGGATTGAAACCCGCCCAGTGGTCGTCCCGATACTGCCAGCGCATGGACGCCCGGCCCGCGAGGGCCGGGCGAGGATTGAAACTTGGCTATATCCCCTTTTGTTGCCTGCTTTGTGGGACGCCCGGCCCGCGAGGGCCGGGCGAGGATTGAAACATTGCGGTTCACCTCTTACATGCGGGGGTCGGTTGACGCCCGGCCCGCGAGGGCCGGGCGAGGATTGAAACCACCAGGGATAGAAGTGCAGTTTGAATTCCATTGACGCCCGGCCCGCGAGGGCCGGGCGAGGATTGAAACTCCATATTGCTCTTGCGTTATGTCAGGCCATCCGGGACGCCCGGCCCGCGAGGGCCGGGCGAGGATTGAAACCTTGTGCGCCTAGCAGCCAAGTCGTAGAAAAATCGACGCCCGGCCCGCGAGGGCCGGGCGAGGATTGAAACGCATTGGTCGCACAACGACACGGCAATCAGCGGGGGACGCCCGGCCCGCGAGGGCCGGGCGAGGATTGAAACGATTCCCTTCGTTGGCGCCATGCTTCTTAACCAACCGACGCCCGGCCCGCGAGGGCCGGGCGAGGATTGAAACCC
>JACPUD010000100.1 GCA_016192435.1 Rhodocyclales bacterium
AACCGCTCTCTCCATCCTCGCCGCCATCCTCGTCCTGACGCTGGTCCTGGTGCAACTGGGCGTGCTGGGCGGCAGCCGTCCGGCGGACCTCGGCGTCAGCAAGGGCCGCCTGAAGCCGCCGTCGCCGACGCCCAACAGCGTATCGAGCCAGGCCGGGCTGTACCCGGACCATCCGCAGCGGGAGTATGCGCAGATCCAGCCGCTGCCGCTGCGCGGCGGTTCCGCGGCGGCCTCGATGCAGGCGCTGGCGGCGGTGCTGGCTGCGCTGCCGGGCATCACGGTGGTCGAGCAGCGGCCGGACTACCTGTATGCGCAGGCGACGACGCGCTGGCTGAAATTCACCGACGACCTCGAGTTCTGGTTCGATCCGGCGCGCGGCGCGATCGAGCTGCGCAGCGCCAGCCGGCTTGGGGGCAAGGATTTCGGGGTGAACCGGCAGCGCATCGAGGCGGTCCGGGCGGCCTATCTGGCGCAGCCCTGAAGGCATTGTCGGCGAGCTTGGCGCCGCTGCACCCCCATCTCCCTCCAATTTCCCCCTTGAATGGGGGAGAGTGTTGCGCGCCTACGTGCGGCCGAAGAACTTGCGCACGGCGCCACCCGCCGGTGCCGCTGCCGCCACTTCCTGCGGCTTGGGCCCCTTTTCGCCGAGGCTGGCGCGCACCGCCTCGCCATAGTTCATGTCTTCGCGCTTGATGTGATTCATCAGCCACTTGATCAGGGTGCCCTGCATTTCGGCGGCGACCTCCTCGCCCAACTGGAAGCGGTGCCGGTATTCGGCGATGCGCCGCGTGAACAGTTCATGCACCTTCTTGTGCGATGCTGCGTAGCGGTAGCGGGCCTGGTCCATCAGCGCCTCTTCAAAGCTGAAGTGCGACACCGTGTATTCCATCAGCTGATCGACCACGCGGCCGATCGCTTTCGTGTCGTTGCTCAGGCCGGCTTCGTGCAACTGGTTGATGTAGTCGACGATGCGTTTGTGCTGGTCGTCGATGGCCTCGATGCCGACGCTCAGGTCCTGTGTCCATTTCACCAATTTCCCCATGCCGCCCTCCCTTTTTTGTCTTTATGTCCGTCGCGCCGATTCAGGCGGGCTGCAGCCCGCGCCAGGCGACCAGCTCGGCCGCAGGCATCGGCGGCGCGATACCGTTACCCTGGCCGACCTCGCAGCCCATTTGCAGCAATGCCTGATAGTGCGTTTCGGTTTCCACGCCTTCGGCCACGATGTGCATTTCGAAGGCCCGCGCCAGCGCGATGATGCCTTGCACGATGGCGTGGTCGGCCCTGCTTTGCTGCATGTCGCGCACAAAGGACTGGTCGATTTTCAGGGTATCCACGTCGAGCTTGCTCAGGTAGGTGATCGACGTGTAGCCGGTGCCGAAGTCGTCCAGCGCGAAACCCACGCCGAACTGCCGGCAGGCCTTGATCAGCGCGCCGATCGCGGCGATGTCTTCCAGCGCCGCGGTTTCCAGCACCTCGATCTGCAGGCGCTGCAGGCAGGTATCGCCTTGCCGCGCGCAGGCCGCGAGCTTGTCGACGAAACCGGGCGACTGCAGGTGATAGGCGGAAATGTTGATGCTCAACTGGATCTCGAAGCCGGCCTGCTGCCATTGCCGCAGCTGCTCGACGGCGGCGGCGACCACCCAGTCGCCCAACTCGACTTCGAGTTCGGTGTTTTCCGCCGTGCGCATGAAATCCGCCGGCAGCAGTTGTCCGCGCTGCGGGTGGTTCCAGCGTATCAGCGCCTCGGCGCCGACCAGGCGGCGAGTCCGCAACTCCAGCTTGGGCTGGTAGTGGAGCTCGAATTCGCCGCGCCCCAGGCCGTGCCGGATCTGCTGCAACAGTTCGTGATGGGAGCGCGCACGCAGGTCGCTGGCCGCATCGAACAGGTGGTAGCGGTTGCGGCCCCACTGCTTGGCCAGGCACATGGCCTGGTGGGCGTGGCGCAACAGGGTCTCGGCGTCCTGCTCGTCCGCGGGATAGAGCGCCACGCCGATGCTGGCGCTGAGCTGGAGCATCGTGCCATCGACCGCAATCGGCTGCTGGATGCTTTCCAGCATGCGGTGCAGGCTGCCCACGCATTCCTCGGTGACTTCCAGCCCGACCAGCAGCACGACGAATTCGTCGCCGCCGAGGCGGGCCACGGTGTCGTCCGCGCGCACCGTTTCCTTGATGCGCCGCGTGACCTCCACCAGCACCCGGTCGCCGACCGCGTGGCCGCAGCCGTCGATCACCGCCTTGAAGCCGTCCAGGTCGAGATGGCATACCGCGAGCAGGCCCCGGTCGCGCTTGGCGCGCGCCAGCGCCTGCGACAGGCGGTCGGCCAGCAGCGCGCGGTTGGGCATGCCGGTCAGGGCGTCGTAATGGGCGATATGTTCCAGTTGCTTTTCGTGCTCGATGGGCTCGGTGACGTCCGTCGCCAGGCCGATGATGCCGCGCACGCCGCCCTCCTGGTCGCGCAAGCCGACCCGGGTGATTTCCAGCAGGTGGGCGTGGCCATCGACAAAATTCAGCCAGGTCTGCGCATGATGCAGCGCCGCCTGGGCGAGGCATTCCAGGTCCGCCTGGCGGCAGGCCGCGGCGACCGCCGCGGGCAGCAGGTCGGTGTAATGGGCGGCGGCGAGAAACCGGTCTTCCGCAATGCCGGTGGCATCGCACAGGCTGCGGCTGACGAAGCGCATGCGCCCCTGCGCATCGACCATCCAGATGGCCAATGGGGCATGGTCGAGGATTGCCTGGAAGATCGCAGGCTGATCCTCGGGCACCGGCAGCAGGCGCAGGGCCTCTCGCTCCGCCTTTTTGCGCTCGGGCAAGTTCAGATCGATGGCAGGCAAACCGGGTGTGGGAGTATTCATGACGGTGGACAAAAGCTGCTGTTTTGCATTTTACGATTTCCCTGCCGGACTGTGCGGAAACCGGGCGGAACAGAGGCCAAGGCTGGGCGGCAAACAGTCAGTTGTCATGGCGCCGAAGCTAGGCCGCGGGCTTCGGGTGGCCGACGGTCTGCGCCAGCAGGACCTGCTGGTCGTGGGCCAGGCCGAGCGCGTCGGCGATCGCCGCGCGATCGATCCAGGCGCGGATCACCGAGGCCAGGCCCCGGCTGGCGGCGAACAGATAGACATTCTGGGCAATCGCACCGGCCGCCGCCGAGGCAAAGGACTCGCGCTGCGCCACCGGTACCAGGCCCATGCGGCGATGGTCGGCCACATACACGAGGTCCAGCGGAGCTTCATCGACGAAGTCCTGGTAGCCCGTGACGCTGCGCAAATCGCCTGCCGCCACCAGGTCGAGACGATGCGCAACGGCATCGTAGCGATAGGCGCCTGTCGGCAGGGCGACGAACACATCGATCTCCTGGGCGTTCAGCGCCGAGGGCGCGGTGCGCCCGCCCTCCTCACGGTTGACGCCATAGGCTGCCCAGAGCAGGTCGGAGAGCAAGGGCAGCGGCAGGGCGTCGGGCGCGAACTCGCGCGCCGAGCGGCGCTGTGCCAGCGCCTCCATCAAGGCCAGACCGCCATGCTTGACCGGCGGCGGCAGCGCGATTGAGGCCGCCGAGCCCCCGGTGGCGGGCTTGGGCCGCAGCGCGCCCATCATGCCCAGTGCCAGTTTGGTCAAGGTATTCATCGCCTGCCTCCGCTCTATCCTGCGATCGGCATGCCGCCGGCGCACCGTTCGTCCGGGCAAAAAAAACCCGGCTGGATTGCTCCGGCCGGAGTTTGAAAGCCCCGCATTGCGCGAGGATGGAGTAGCGGGTCGCTTGCGGCGTATTGGAACGGACACCGCCGTGCAGTCGACGCAAAAGATACTCCCGGTGCCATTCCGATGGAATACCGGCAATGCCGTATTTTGGCTACCTGATTTCCGGTAGTGGCGATCAGGGCCATGCCTTCAGTCGAAGTAGCTGCGGCCTTCTTCGAAGCGCGCCGCGAACCAGCCCTGCTTGAGGCTTTCGGTGCGCACCTTGCCGCGGCTGTTGGGGGCATGGACGAAACGGTCGTCGCCGATGTAGATGCCGACGTGCGAGTAGGGCTTGTTGCGCGTGTTGAAGAACACCAGGTCGCCGGGGCGCAGCTGCGCCGCTGCGACGGGCTTGCCCTGGCGCGCCAGGTCGGCTGCCGAGCCTGCAAGCTGGATGTCGGCCGATTTGCGGAACACGTAACTGACCATGCCGCTGCAATCGAGCCCGGCCTCCGGATTCTTGCCGCCGAAGCGGTAGCCGGTTTCGATCAGTCCCAGTGCAAACAGCACCACGTCATAGGCCTTGTCGTTGATGTTGGGCGTCGGGCGCGGCGGCGCCGTGGCGCCAGCGCCAACTCCGGTCGCGGCCGGGGTCTGGCCGGCGGGCGGCAGGACGCCGCAGCCATGGAGCACCAGGGTCGAGCTGGCGAGCAGGGCGGCAAGCGAATGGCGACGGGCAGGCATGGGAACAAATCTAATCCGCTACACTGCTGCGGATAAACCCGATCAAGGCAGAAAACCTCATGCAAATCCGTGCCGCCGTACTCAGCCAGATGGAACAACCGCGCCCCTACGCGCAAACCCGCCCGATCGCCATCGAGACCGTGAACCTCGCCGGTCCCGGCGCCAACGAAGTCCTGGTCAAGATCACGGCCGCCGGCCTGTGCCACTCCGACCTGTCCATCGTCAATGGCGACCGCCCGCGGCCGATGCCCATGGCGCTCGGCCACGAGGCCGCCGGCATCGTTGAGGAAACCGGCCCGGGCGTCACGGATCTCCAGCGCGGCGATGCCGTGGCCCTGGTCTTCGTCCCCAGTTGCGGCCATTGCCTGCCCTGCCTCGAAGGCCGTCCGGCGCTGTGCGAGCCCGGCGCCGCAGCCAACACGGCGGGCACCATGGTCGGCGGCCATCGTCATCTGTCACGCGCCGACGGCACGCGGCTCAACCATCAGGTCGGCGTCTCCTGCTTCGCCGAATACGCGGTGTGCAACCGCGGCTCGCTGGTCAAGGTCAGCCCCGACCTGCCGCAGGACGTCGCCGCCGTGTTCGGCTGCGCCGTGCTGACCGGCGTCGGCGCCGCGATCAATTCGGCGCAGGTAAGGCTGGGCCAGACCGTCGCCGTGGTGGGCTTGGGCGGCGTCGGCCTCTCCGCCGTGCTGGGTGCGCTGGCCGCCGGCGCGCGCGAAGTAATCGCCATCGACAGCCTGCCGGCCAAGCTCGAAACCGCGCTGGCGCTGGGCGCGACGCGCGCCTTCCTGGCCTCCGATCCCGACCTCGTGGCGCAGGTCAAGGCCGCGACCAAAGGCGGCGTCGATGTCGCGATCGAAGCCGCGAGTTCGGTGCAGGCGCTCGATGCCGCCTACCGGATCACGCGGCGCGGCGGCACCACGGTGACCTGCAGCCTGCCGCCGCCCTCCCACACCTTCAACCTGCCGGCGGTGAACCTGGTCGCCGAGGAACGCACGCTGAAGGGCAGCTACCTCGGCTCCGCCGTGCCGGCGCGCGACATCCCGCATTACATCGCGCTGTTCCAGGCCGGCCGCCTGCCGGTGGACAAGCTGATCACGCATCGCCTCAGACTCGACCAGATCAACGAGGGCTTCGACCGCCTGGCCGCGGGCGAGGCGGTGCGCCAAGTCATCCTGTTCGACTGAGCCATGCACGCCAGGACTTATCTCTTCACCTCCGAGTCGGTCTCCGCAGGCCATCCGGACAAGCTCGCCGACCAGATTTCGGATGCGATCCTCGATGCCTTCCTGGCGCGCGAGGCGACCGCCAAGGTCGCCTGCGAAACCCTGGTCGCCGACAACCTGGTGGTCATCGCCGGCGAGTTCCGCACTTCCGACGAAGCGCTGTTTCAGGAGGTCCGCGGCCGCGCCGCCGAAATCGCGCGCCAGGTGCTGCGGGACGCCGGCTACACCGATGCGGCGACCGGCATCGACCCCGAGCATTGCGAAATCCAGGTGCGCTTCAACCACCAGTCGATCCAGATCAACAAGGGCGTGGTGCACGCCGATGGCACGCTCGGCGCCGGCGACCAGGGCCTGATGTTTGGCTTTGCCTGCGACGAAACGCCGGACCTGATGCCCTACCCGATCTGGCTCGCGCATCGCCTGGTGCGGCGCCAGGCCGAGCTGCGCAAGTCCGGCGCCCTGCCCTGGCTGCGGCCCGACGCCAAGAGCCAGGTCACGGTGCGCTACGAGGGACACAAGGTGGCCGGCATTGCCGATGTGGTGATCTCGACCCAGATCGAGCGCGACCTCGATCCGGCCTGGGTGACGCGCGAAGTCACGCGCGAGATCATCGATCCGCTGCTGCCCGCCAAGTTGCGCACCGCGGACTTGCGCATCTTCGTCAATCCGGCCGGGCCCTTCGAGATCGGCGGCCCCAACGGCGACACGGGGCTGACCGGGCGCAAGATCATCGTCGATACCTACGGCGGGTCCTGCCCGCACGGCGGCGGCGCCTTTTCCGGCAAGGATCCGAGCAAGGTCGACCGCTCCGCCGCCTACATGGCGCGCTACATCGCCAAGAACATCGTCGCCGCCGGCCTGGCGCGGCGCTGCCTGGTGCAGCTCGCCTATGCCATCGGCGTGGCCGAGCCGGTGTCGGTGATGCTCGACACGCAAGGCACCGGCAGCGTGGCCTACGACGCGCTGGAAGCCGCGGTGAAACAGGCGTTCCGCCTGACGCCTTCCGGCATCATCGCCATGCTCGACCTGGCGCGGCCGATCTATCGCCGGACCGCCGCCTACGGCCACTTCGGCCGCAGCGACATCGATCTGAGCTGGGAGCGCACCGACCAGGTCGCGGCGCTGAAGGCGGCGCTGAACTGACGTCGATCAGGCTATAGAAGCCCCGCGGCGCGGCGAAACTCCATGCGCGCCATCATGCGGCTGCTCATGTTGCTGGTGAAGCAGAGGGCGAACCAGCGCTGGTCCGGATGCACGAACAGCGCCGTGCCGCTGATCCCGGACCAGGCCATTTCGCCCGCCGCGCAGGGCATGGCCGCGGCGCCCCAGTCGAGCCTGAGCGCCAGGGCGAGCCCGAAGCCGAAGCCGGGGCCGGTAAAGCCGACGGGGCCGTCGATGCCCTGGGGCAACTGGTTGCGGCACATTTCCTGGAACAGCGCCGACGACAGCAGTCTTTCGCCGTCATGGCTGCCGCCGTTGGCCAGCATGCGTGCAAAACAGGCGTAGTCACCCAGCGTCGCCACCAGTCCGCCGCCGCCGCTTTCCAGCCACGGCCGGTCCGCCCGACGCACGCCGTAGCCGGCGACGCGCGCCTGCCAGGCCGCATCTTCGGCGTAGGCGGCGGCCAGCCGCGCCTGTGCCGATGACGGCACTTCGAAGCCCGTGTCCCGCATGCCCAGGCGCTCGAAAATCCGCGTCTTGAGCGCCAGCCCGAGCGGCAGGCCGTCGAGTTTCGCCACGATCATGCCGAGCACGTCGGTCGAGTAGCCGTAGCGAAATGCCGCGCCCGGCTGCGCCGCGAGCGGTGCCGCAGCGAGGGCGTCGAGGAAGGCCGCAGCATCGACATAAGGCATCTGCCCGGCAAAATCGGCCCGGGCTGCGGCGGCGCGCAGTTCGGCGTCGGGGATTTCCGTGGCGTAGGCCAGGCCCGAGGTATGCCGCATCAGGTCGCGCACCGTCGGCGCACGCTGCGGCCGCGCCCCCGGCTGCATGCGCAGTCCAGCCAGCACCGGCAGGTAGTCGCTGGCCGCTGCGTCGAGTTCCAGCAAGCCCTCCTCGACCTGCATCAGCGCGGCGAAGCTGACGATGGATTTGCTCAGCGAGGCCAGGCGGAACAGCGCCCCGTCGTGCATCGGCTCGTCGCTTTGCGGCCGCAGCCGGCCGGTTGCGCAGTGCGCCAGCACCTGGCCGGCGCGTTCGACATGGACCACCGCGCCAGGGGTGTGGCGCGCCTCGATTTGATAGGCAAGCAGGCGATCGATGCTGTTGCTCATGCTGTCTCCCGGAAACCAGAACCCAAGCCTAGCATCCCCATTTTGGCGCTGCCGTGCAACAGGATTCGGGGGCGCAGTTGCTTACAATGGCGCCATCGAATTTCCGGTCCTGCCATCATGCGCATCGCGGTCCTGATCCATCTGCTGGGAGTCGTCGTCTGGGTCGGCGGCATGTTCTTCGCGCACGTCTGCCTGCGCCCGGTCGCCGCGGCCCAGTTGCCGCCACCGCAGCGCCTGCCTTTGCTGGCTGCCGTGCTCGGGCGCTTTTTCGTCGCGGCCGGCGTCGCCATCGTCGCCATCCTGGGCAGCGGCCTGCTGCGTTTCGGCGCACTGGGCGGCGCCGCCGCGCCATGGCACTGGCATGCCATGGCGGGCATCGGCGGCGTCATGATGCTGCTCTACCTGATCATCGTGCTGCGCCATTACCCGCGCCTCAAGGCCGCGGTGGCGGCCCAGGCCTGGCCGGCGGGCGGCGCGGCGATGGAGGCGATCCGCAAGCTGGTGCTGGTCAATCTTATCCTCGGCGGCATCACCATCGTGATCGCCCTGGCCGCGCCGTGAGCGTCGCCGCGCCGGCTTTCGCCGGCCCCGGCGCCAATGCCTTACGCTGAGTCGCCGCCGAAGAAGCCGATGGCGATCATCACCAGCAGGCTCAGGCCGAAGGCGATCAGCAGCAGGCCGAGAATCTTCGAGGCCAGCGTGAAGGGCCGCGACGGCGCATCCACCAGATAGTTCTCCAACTCGCCGGTTTCGACCAGGCGCTGGTACTGCGCGGCGTGCTCGTGCCTGAACTCCTCCAGCGACTGGGTGCCGGTGAACATCACCACGTCCGGCGGCGGCAGCTTGTCGGGGCGGAAGTGGTTGTTGAAGAAATGCACCGTGAACAGGAACACCGCCGCGAGGAAGGCTTCCTCGCCGTGCACCACCGCCGCGATATTGAACACCCAGCCGGGGGCATACGCTGCCACGACATGCGGGAAGGCCAGCATCATGCCGCTGCCGCCGATGATCGCCATACCCCAGAACACCGCCCAGTAGTCGAACTTCTCCCAATAGGACCAGCGCTCGATGGCCGGACGCGGGCCCTTGCCGACGAACCACTTGAACATGCCGATCATGTCGTGCATGTCCTTCCAGTTCGGCACGAAGGAATCCGGGCCGAATATCTTGAAGTCCTTCCACCGGCGCGCGATGTTGATCGACACCGCGATCAGGTGGATGAAGAAGATGCCGAGCATGGTGAAGGCGGCGACGCGATGCACCAGACCGGCCGTTCTGGGTCCGTTGAAAGCCGCCATGACCGCTTTCGCCCAGCCGGTCTCGGCGTAGAACGCCGACATTCCGGTCAGCACCAGGGTCATCACGCTGATCGCGAACAGCAGGTGGGCCAAGCGCCACGCCGGGCCGAAACGCCGCACATGCCGGACGGGGCCCTCGGCCCTGCGTTCGACGAGCGCGAGTTCTTCCTTGGGCAATTCATGGGTGCGGATATGCCAGCGGTTCTTGCCCTGCCTGCGGTCCGCGTATTCGCGATACCACCAGAGCATGGAATGCGCCCAGAAGAAGGCGAACACCCCGGCCAGCAAGGCGATCATGAATTTGGTGGTGAGCCAGATTTCGGGATAGGCGGCATAGTCGTGGCTGTTGCCGTGCGGACTGAAACTGACGAAGCCGGCAGTGGCCAGGGGCACGTCCTTCTTGCCGCTGTGGCATTCCTGGCAGGATTCCAGGCGGTTCTCCGGATGCATCCTGGCCTTGGGGTTCTTCGACGGCTCGACGTCATGGCTGCCATGGCAGTCGAAGCACTTCGCCGTGTAGGTGAAGCCGAGCGTGGTGACCTTGCCGTGATAGGTGGCGCGGTAGGACTCGTAGGCATCCTCGTGGCAGTTGCCGCAGCCGGCGGTGACGGCCAGCTTGAACGCGTTCGACGAACTGTTCACGACCTTGTGTGCGGTGTGGCAATCGGCGCAGTCCGCGGATTTCGCATTGTGCTTCTGCTTCATTTCCCTGCCGTGCGCGGACTTGCCCCAGGTCTTCACCTGGTCGGTGTGGCACTTGCCGCACAGATCCGGGATGCCCAAGTGCCAATTGGTGCGCGCCGGCGAGCCGCGCGGCGGCACTTTGAAACTGTGGACGTTGTGGCAATCGTTGCACGAGGCGTTGGCCCGCGTCGGATCGTCCTGATTCGGCCGCGCGTGATAGGAGCTTCGATAGCTTTCGATGCTCTCGGTCACGAGGCGGAAGCGGCGCCGTTCTCCGGCCACTTTCTCACGGATTGCAGCCTCGCCCAGCGTCTGGTGGCACTTGACGCAATCGGGCCGGTTTTCGCCGAGCGTCTTCTTGTGCGGCGTCGAGCTGTCGTGAATTTCCAGATGGCAGGCGATGCACTCCATGTCCGCGTGCACGCTCGCGGCGAATTGTTCCGGGGCGACCGCCTGCAGCGCGCGCTTCTCGCCGTCGGCGGCGGGCACTTGCAGTTTGCCCTTTTTGCCGTCGTGGCAGGAAAGGCAAGCCGCGTTACCCAGGCCGGATTGCGCCGCGGCATCCTTTTCGGCGGCAGTTGCGAGGAATCCGCCCGAAATGCCGGCGGCGACATGAAGCGCGACAGCCATGAGCCAGGCTGCCAAGCTGTTGCTACGCATGATTTGCCTTCTCCGAAGCCGATCCAGCCCTTTCGGGTGCGCCAGCCGGAGCCCGTCGCGACTTGCCGCCGAGCCTTCCGGCTATCCTGCCGGCGACCGCCGCAGCGGCGCCGGCACCTTGCGTTCGATCAGTGCGAGAGAATCCACTGCGCGACGTTCTTCAGCTTGGCCGGGTCGCGCGTCTTGATGATCTTGTGCTCTTCTTCCGTGCCATCGTCGAGCTTGACCTTGTTGCCGCTGGTCATGTTCTTGATCGCCTTTTCCTCGCCTTCGGGCTTGCCCTTGTACTTGGCTGCAATCTTCTTCATCGAGGGGCCCTTGCCGTTCTTCGTCGCGGAGTGGCACTTGAAGCACTTGTTGGCCTCCATCAGTTCCTCGGCCGCGGCCGCGTCGACGGCGGCATGAACGGGGGCCAGCGCCATCAGGGAGAAGCACAGCGATCCGGCCAGCACGTGGGAAGTTTTGATCTTCATGAAAGCTCCTTGATAAGTTGTCCGAAATCCGAATAGATCAACCGGCGGTTGCCGTGGCGCCAGCACCGACTTTCAGGGCATCCTGTGCCGTCAGTACCCGAAGCTAATGACGTTCCGGCAAGCCTTGTATGTGGGCCAGGATGTCCGCGATCACCTTGCGGTCCAGTTCGCGCAAGGCGGGCATGGCTTCGTCGGGATGTCCATTGAGTATCTTGTGCAGGCTCTCCCACGGGTTCGCCCTGGCTTCACGGCTGAGGGTGCGCTTCGCGGTGAAATGGCCGTCGAGGCCGTGGCAGCCGGCGCAGATGGCCCGGTAGTGCGCCGCGCCGCGGTCGGCATCGCCACGCGAAAGCCGGGTACGGGGATCGATCGCGGCGTCCATGTCGGTCTGCCCCTGGCTGACGAAGTTCGCCAGGTCGAGCAGGTCGCGGTACTTCAGCACGGCGCCGTAAAGATGGGTGCCGTTGCGCAGGATGCCCATGATCTGCTCGGGATCGGCGCCCGCCATGGCGCGGATGCCTTTGATCCCGGTTGCATGGATGCCGCTGGCGTATTCGCCCTGGTTGCCCTTGTAATCGAAGCCGTGGCATTCCTTGCAGCGCCAGGTCATGGCCGGCGCATTGGCATAGTAGGCCTTGGGCGGATAGGCAGGATGCGGCAGCGCCTGCCCCGGCCCTCCCGCATGGATTTGCCAGTCATCGTAGAGGCGGCCGCCATTGACGATCGAGGCAACCAGATTGACGCTGGGCAGGGTCTGCAGGTAAGCCAGCATTTTTGCCGCCGCATCCTCGCCCAGGGTGCGCAGGGCCGGCATTCTGCCGCCCGGATGGCCGTTCAGGATGACGTGCAGGATTTCGTGGGGGCGCTGGCGCGCGCCGTCGCCGAGTGGGGGTATTTCGCGCAGGCGGTCGCCGTCGAGGCCATGGCAGGTTGCGCAGGCCGAGGCAAAGAGCTTGCCGAAAATCGGCACGGCGGACTTCGCCCGCCGCGCCGTTTCGACCAGGCTTTGCATATCGACCTGGCCATAGGCGATGAAGTTGGCAAGATCCTTCCGGTCGCTTTCGTGCAGCAGTTCCGTGTAATCGTGGTTGGCGTCCCTCAGCACGGCTGTTATCGCCGCGGGATCGGTGTTGCGCCGGCCGCGGATGCCGGCGACGCCGTGCCGGCCCTTGTAGTCCCAGCCGTGGCATTCGCTGCAGCGCCAGGTATCGGCCGCCGCCACGCGCACCTGCTTGGTCTTGAACGCGGGATTCGGATGATTCGGCAGGCGCTCTTTCGACTCGCGGCTCCAGTTGTCGTAGAGCCGGCCGCCGCGCACGATGGACGCGGCGTCCGCCGTTGCCGCGGCGCCTGCCGGTACTGCGGCCACGCTGGTCATGAATGCCGCCAGTGCGGCCAAGGCTACCCGTTTCATTTTCCGTTTCCCTTCGCGAGCCCCGCTATCCGACATCTCTTGGCAGACTGGTGGTCGGAAAGCCGGGGCCGAACGCCATCCAATCGGGGGCTGGACTGAAAGCATGCCTGCGGCGGCCTGGTGGTGGCATGGCCGGCGAAGCCAACCCGTGTCCGCCGTGTCGCCAGCGCCAACTATTGCGCGCGGCACCGGTGTCGCGTCCCGGTGCCGCGCGTGGTCAGGCTCAGAAGCCGAAACCGACGCCCATCATCAGCGTGTGATAGCCGCCGGTCAGGGCGGTATAGGAGTCGTCCTTGTTGTAGTCATAGACGTAGGAGGCCTTGAGCTTGAGGTTCTTCTTGAGCTGGTAATCGACGCCGAGGTTCAGGCTGTGCACCGCGCTGCTGATGCTGCCGTCGACGGTGGGCAGTTCGGCCAGGATCAGGCCGCTGGCAACGTTGCCCTTCGACCGGGACCAGGTGTACCCGCCGTTCCAGCGCAACTCGTCGCTCACCTGCCAGTCGCCGCCCAGATTGAGGACGTAGGTATCGATCTTGTAAGTGGAGCGATCGCGCGTGAGGAAATTCAGCGTGGTCGCGTTGCCGACACCCGGCTCGAAGCGCCGACGATCGGAGGACAGGTAATAGCTGGCGAAGTCGTCCTGCATCCACGACAGACTGGCGTGCGTATTGATCCATTCGCTGACCGGCAGATTGAGCGAAATGCCCGCCGCTTCCTGGGTCTTGTCGAGATCCTGGGTGATCGACGTGGTCGCCACGCTGGCCGCGATATTGTTGAAGAAGGCATTGTTGGCGTTCTTGTTTTCCTTGTGGTTGTAGTAGCCGCTCACCAGCATGCCGTTGGCCGCCGCATAGCTGAGCTTGGCCTTCAGGTTGAAGGCCTTTTCCGGCTCGGTGACCATGCCTGTTTCATTGGCCCAGACATAGGACGGAATCACGCGCAGTATCACTCCCGGCATCGGGCGTGCGATCCAGTTGACATACAGCTCGTCCGACACGGTGTTGTCCTTGTACAGCGAGCGCTGCGGCTGAATCGATCCGCCGGCGGCGGCCGTGGACCAGGTCAGGTTGCGGTCCTTGTCTTCGCGCTTCCAGCCGGCCGTCACGGTCGATTTCAGCGCCGTGGGGCGGAAGGTGGCCGCAAGCCCGTAGTTCAGAGACCTTATCCGGTCGATGCGCACGCCCAGTTGCTGGTTCGCCGCGGCGTTGAGCAGGCCGACCGCCGGGAAGGTCGAATCGTTGTCGCGGTTGTTGTACTTGACGAAGCCTTCGAGGCCAACGCCCGTCAGCGCGTTCGAGGTGACGTTGAGGTAGGCGCTGTTGGTGGTGATCTTGCCGGTGTTGTAGCCGTTGGTCTGCTGGATCTGGGCAAACGAATCCTGATCCAGCACCGACAGCCCATAGCCTGCCGCCACCGCCGTGCTGCCGTAGTTCTTGGCGAAGCGGAAATTGTTCGTGACCAGGGTGCTGTCGGGAACGAAGTGCAGCGGCCGGGTCAGGCCGCCTGCGCTCAAGAGGAAGGTCGCCGACGCGAAATCGGCCATGCCGAGGTTCCTCGCCTTGTTGTCGAACTTCTCGACCGAGCCCTCGTAGCCCAGATTGAATCCGCCCGGCGATCCGTTGAGGCTGACCGTGTAGCGGTTCATTCTTTCGTCGACCGGCATGTCGAAGCCGCGCCAGCGGGTCGTGACGGCGCCCGTGATGTCGCCGCCGCCCGTCACATAGCTGGCAAAGCGGTTGCCGTCGCGCTTGTAGCCGTCGTAGTTGATGGCCGCCGCCAGCGAGTTGCCGAACAACGCCGGCTTGAGCGCAAGTCCCAGGCCATAGGTGCTGCGGTCGATCTTGTACAGCGTCTGGCCCGGCGAATCGTTGTTGAACAGCGCGACGTAGCCGCTGTTGGCGCTGACATAGGTCGGGTCGGTGCCGCCGGCGACCGCATTCGGGTTGTAGCGGAAGCCGAGACCGCCGGTCGCCGAGCGGAAGTTCGTGTAATAGCCGGTGAAGCCCAGCGTGTCCGAATTGGCCTTGACCTTGCCGCGGTGGTTGTGGGCGCCGAAGCCCTCGCGCTCGAGCTCGAATACATTGCGCTGGGCGTTCCTGCCGACGATGTTCAGGTCGAGATCGAGGTAGCTGCCGCTGCGCTGGTCGCCGCCCATGCCCTGCTGGTAGTTGTAGCGTTCGAGAAACTGCGTGCTGTTGGTGCCGGCTCCCTTGAAATAATCGAAGCTGTACAGCTTCGCCGTCGCCTCGCCGGAGAAGACCGCTCCCTCGGCGGCGTGCAGGGGCGCGCCGAAGGCGCTCGCCACGGCCACAACCATGACTTTCATCTGTGTTTTCGAATTCATGATGTTTTCCTCAAGGTCTCAGAATCTCAGATGCTGGTCGGCGGAGCTGCCATGAATCGTGCCGTGGCAACTCGAACAGTCCCGCAACACCGCCCCGGTGATCCGTTGCGCGTTGCTCACCGTGCCTGCCTGGCCATGACGGTTGCCGGCAACCGAATGGCATTGCAGGCACTGCATCGGCTGGGCGACGCTCAGCAAGCGCTTGTTCGGCGAGCCGTGCGGATCGTGGCAGTTCTTGCAGTCTTCAGCGGCAGGCGGATGTTCGAAGGCGTGCGGGCCGCGCACGGCCTGGTGGCAGGAAGTGCATTGCGCCGTGGCGGCGCCCAGGGTGGCCTGCTTCGAGGCGTGCGGATCGTGGCAGCCGGTGCAGGTGGCGCCGCCTTCCTTGACCGGGTGGTGCGAGACCATGCTGAACTTGGCCAGCACGTCCTGGTGGCAGGTGGCGCACAGCGCGGTGGTCTTGCCGCCCTTTTCCATGCCGGCATTGAGCGTCTTGACCTTCGGCGTGTGATTGCCGTGGCAATCGCGGCACTGCACACCGGCCTTGTTGTGTTCGGCGATGGCGAAGTGCATGCGGCGCTTGTCGCTTTCGTGGCAGGCGAGACACTCGGCCGATTCGGGCTTGGTCGCGACCACCTTGGGCGGCTTCGCGCTGCCCTTGGCTTTTTCGCGCGCCTCGTGGGCCTTGGCGTGATCGCCCGCATTGAGGTGGCAGCTGTTGCATTCGCCGTGGAAGGCGTGCGAGGTGTTCGCCTCGGTCTTGTGACATTCAACGCACTGGTCACCTTTGATCGGGGCGGCCTTCGCCGCCATGGGCGCTGCCGCCCAGGCGCCGGCCTGCAGGGCGCCTCCGAGGATAACCGCCAGCAACACGGCAAGACGTCTCATGGCTTACTCCTTCTGTTTAAGTTCAAATCGATCGAAACCGCGTAGCCCCACGCTGCGCGACAGGCGCAATCGGGGCGCAATCCATTCCTGATATTCCGGATCATTTGCCGGCCGCCAGCTTGGCCTTCAGTTCCGAAGGTCCGTCGGCCCCGACCGGCTCCTTGTGGGCGATGCCGAAGTGGCATTCGATGCAGGTCTTGCCGTCGAGCTTGGCCTTGGCGTGGCGCCGCTGCGCCTTTTCGGTCTGCTTTTCGGGATCCATCGAATCGATGTGGTGGCAGTTGCGGCACTCGATCGAATCGGTGGTCACCATGCGCGCCCAGGCCCGGCTGGCCAGTTCGTAGCGCTTGGCCTCGAACTTCTCGGGCGTGTCGATGACGCCGGTGAGCTTGCCCCAGACTTCGCCGGAAGCCTGGATCTTGCGCGCCACCTTGTGCACCCAGTCCTTCGGCACGTGACAGTCCGAACACACGGCGCGCACGCCGGTACGGTTCGCGTAGTGGATGGTCTTCTTGTATTCCTGGTACACCGTGTCGCGCATCTCGTGACAGCCGGTGCAGAACTCAAGGGTGTTGGTGGCTTCCATGGCGGTATTGAAGCCGCCCCAGAAAATGATGCCGGCAACGAAGAAGCTGCTGCCCACCGTGAGCAGGGAATACTTGACGCAGGGTGTGCGCAATGCGGCCCAGAAGCGGGCCAGCCAGGCGATCTTCATGATGTCCCTCGGCGCCGGTCAGCGCGAGAGTATCCATTGCACCAGATTCTTTATCCTTGCCTCGCTGCGCACCTTCACCGCGCCGTGGTCTTCCTCCACGCCGTCGATCTTGACCTTGCTCGGCACCGTCACGTGTTTGGTCAGCTTGGCCTCGGCCTCGGCCTTGCCCTTGTACTTGGCGGCGACTTCCTTGTAGGCCGGGCCGTCCTTCTTCTTGTCTACGCTATGGCACTTGAGGCACTTGCTGTCTTCCAGCAAGGCCAGCGCGTCGGCCTCGTCGACGGCATGGGCGGGAACTGCAACGGCAAGGCTGCAAGCAAGAACGGCAAGATGGCGCTTCATGATCCGGATCCCCTTCAAGTTGAATTGCGCAGCTTCGGCCCGTCTTGTCGCGCCACTTCGGCGTGGCGATCAGGGCTTCGGCGTTGACATTGACATTGCAGGGGATTCTGAACTTTTTCGGCACTGCACCATATCGGCCAGGGCTTAAAGTTTTTGTAGGAATAGTCCTACCGCAGGAAAGGCCTGCGCCGGCTGTCGGCGCTAACCCGGCAAATCGGTCAGCTCGTTGGCGATGGCATAACGCACCAGATCGGGGGTGCTCGCCAGGCCCATCTTCTGCAGGATGCGGGATTTGTGCGTGCTCACGGTCTTGACGCTGAGCGAGAGCGCGGCGCCGATCTCGCTCGGGCCCAGCCCCGCCACCAGCATTTCGAACACCTGGTATTCGCGGTTGGAGAGCAGCGTGTGCGGCAGCGGCGCGACCGGCGAGCCGATGCGCCGCGCCATCAGCTCGGCGACATGGGGGCTGATCTGGACGCCGCCCGCGGCGACCCTGCGGATCGCCGCCACCAGGAGATCCGCATCGTTTTCCTTGGTGATGTAGCCGGCGGCGCCGGCGCGGAATGCGCGCATGGCATATTGATCCTCGTGATGCATGCTGAGTATCAGGATCGGCAGGTGAGGATAATCGCGGTGCACCAGCTTGATCAATTCCAGGCCGTTCTTGCCCGGCATCGAGATGTCCAGCACCAGGACGTCGCAGTCCACGGTCTGCAGGCGCGTCAGCAGTTCGTTGCCGTTGGCGGCCTCGCCGCTGACCACCAGATCGTCGGTGTCGGCCAGAATCTGCTTCAGACCGTCGCGGATGATGGAGTGGTCGTCGGCGAGAAATACGCGTGTCATGTGGCCTGCTCCTGAATCGGCTCGGCGTCCGCGGCCGCAAGCCCGGCCGCCGGCCCGGCGTCGCGCTGCCCGAGCGGGAGGCTCACCTCGATCGCCACGCCGCCGGCGGCCGATTCGCCGATGCGCAGCTGGCCGCTGAACATCAGCACGCGCTCGCGCATGCCGACCAGGCCGTTGCCGGCGCAAAAAATTCCCGTCGATGAGGCATGCAAGCCGCGGCCGTCGTCTTCGATCGCCAGGCGCAGGGCTTCGTGCTCCAGCTTCAGCGTGACCGAGACGCGGCTCGCCGCCGCATGGCGGGCGACGTTGGTCAGCGCCTCCTGCAGGATGCGATAGACCGCCGTCGCCATGCCGGGTTCGCAAGTGTCGGCGCCGGCGTCGATATCGACTTCGATGCCGACGCCGCTGCGCTGCGAAAAATCATTTGTCAGCCATTCGGCGGCGGCGACCAGGCCGAGGTCGTCGAGCAGCGGCGGGCGCAGCTCGGTGGTGATGCGGCGCACCGAGGCGACCGTGTCGGCCAGCAGGTCCTTCATCACCTTGACCCGTCTTCCCAGCTCGGGATGCGACTTCTGCAGCGGCCCGGCCAGCGACGACAGATCGAGACGCAGGCGCATCAGCTGCTGGCCCAGCTCGTCGTGCAGCTCGCGGGCGATGCGGTTGCGCTCCGATTCGCGGACCATGATCAGCGATTCGGACAGCCGCCGCAGCTCGGCATTGGTGGCGGTCATGGCCTGTTCGGCACGATGCCGTTCCGAGATGTCGCGCAACACGGCGGTGAATAGCGTCTGTCCGGCGACAGTCACCTGCGACAGGCTGGTTTCGATCGGGAATTCCTCGCCGTTGGCGCGCAGGCCGACCACTTCGCTGCCCATCGCGCGCGCCGCGGCGCTGCCGTCACGGAACTCGTCGATATGCCTTGCATGCGTCTCGCGGTAGCGCTCCGGCAGGAAGCGCGACAGCGGCGCGCCGATCGCATCGGCCGCGCTGCAGGCGAACATCTTTTCCGCCGCAGGGTTGAACAGCACGACGCGCTGCGCCATGTCCACCGAGACGATCGCATCCAGTGCCGTATCGATCATCGCCTGCAGCGTCTCGCCGGTCTGTGCCAGATTCTCGGCGAGTGCCTGCTCCCGCTTCAGTTCGCGTACCAGCAGCAGCGTGATCAGCGCGATGAAGGCCGCCATGGCGCCGGCGCCGAGCCGCAGCGTGACCGCATTCTCGTGCCAGGAGGTGAGCGCGGCGGCATCCAGCGCGGAAACCGCCAAGGTCAGCGGAAATCCGGCGATGTCGCGATAGATCGCCACGCCCGCCGCATCCCCGCCGAAGCGCACGACCGGCGGCGATCCGCCGGCATCCATCTTGCGCGGCGGCAGCGCGAAGGAGCGCCCGATCATGGCTTCGTTGCGCGGCGTCCGCGTCAGCAGGCGTCCGTCGCTCAGATACAGCGCTATCGGACTGATGTATTCGAGTTTCAGATTGTGCAGCTGCTCGAAGTAATCGAGATTCAGCGCCGCGACCACGACACCGGCAAAGGCGCCGTCAGGCCGGTTGATGCGGTGGCTCATGTGCACCGTCCATTTGCCGCCCATTCGGTTCACCAGCGGCGGGCCGATGAATACTTCGCCTCCCGGCTTGGTGCGGTGAAACTGGAAATAGTCGCGGTCGGCCACCCGCACATGGGGAATCGGAAAATCCGCCGAGGCGTTGACCACCGTGCCGTGCGCATCGACCACGAACAGGGCGCCGATATGCGGCATGCCCTCGATGCGCGTCCTGAGCATCACATGAATCAGTTCATCATCAAGGGGAATCCGGCGTTGTTCCAGCTGGCTGACCCGGTCGACCACCGCGCCGATGACCAGATGCACGCCCTGCAGCGCGCGTGCAGTCTGGTCGCCGATCACCCGGCTCATGCTGCCGGCCTCCTCGGCGGCGTGTCGCAGCTCGCTGTCGCGCAGTCCGACCAGGTAGATCTCGGTCGACATCAGGACCATGCCGAGCGCCAGGCTTCCCAGCAGCAGCACGGCGCGGACCGGGTTTTGCACCCAGTGCCTGAAGCGCGCCAGCGTCTCCATCGAGCGAGCGGCGAGTGCCATTCATCTGCCCCGCAGCGGCGATCCGCGCCGGACCGGGCCGCTATGCCGGCGGCACGGCGCGCTTGCCGCCGTCGTCGTCGATGGCGACGTAGGTGAATTGCGCCTCGGTCACCTTGACCACCACCGGATTGGCCGGATGGCGCTCCGCGAACACCTGCACATCCACGGTGATCGAAGTCCTGCCGACGCGCACGATGTCGGCATAGAAACTGACGATGTCGCCGACCGAGATCGGCTGCTTGAACAGGAAGGAATTCACCGCCACCGTGGCGATGCGCCCGCGCGCGCGGCGCATCGCCGGAATCGCGGCGGCGATGTCGCATTGCGCCATGACCCAGCCGCCGAAAATGTCGCCGTTGCCGTTCATGTCGGCCGGCATCGGCATCACGCGCAGCACGGGCTCGCGGCCCGGTATCAGTACGCCCTCGTGAGGCATCGGTGTTCTCCGCTGGTAAGGTAGTTGATCGGACCGCCAGTATACGGCGCGAAGCCGGCGCCGAAGATCATGCCGGCATCGGCGAGATCCGCATCCGCCACCACGCCCTCGCGCACCAGGCGCTGCGTCGCGGCGAGCAGTGGCGGGAGCAGGCGTTGCGCCAGCGCCGGATGCGCCGTGCCGCCAGCGCCAACTTTCTGCGGCTTGCCATCGATCCATCGGTAATAGCCGCGCCCCGATTTCCTGCCCAGATGCCCGGCGCTCACCAGCGCGACCAGCTTCTGCGGCGCTGCGGCGGCGCCGGCCGGTTGCCCGCCGGCGGCCAGGACGAGGTCGAGGCCCAGGCTGTCGGCCAGCTCGATCGGCCCCACGGCCATGCCGAAGGCGACCATCGCCGCATCGACGGTTTCGGGCGCGATACCCTCATCGACGCAGCGCATCGCCTCGCGCATATAGGGCGCCAGCGCGGCATTGACCAGGAAGCCCGGCGCGTCCCGCAGCGGCAGCGGCAGCTTGTCGATCCGGCGCACGAAGGCCGCCGCGCGCTGGGCCATCCCGGGCGCGGCGCCGGCGCCGGCGACGACCTCGACCAGCGGCGTCTGCGCCACCGGATTGAAGAAGTGGATGCCGACCAGGCGCGACGGATGCCTGAGGCCCGCCGCGATATCGGCCAGCCGCAGCGAGCAGGTGGCCGAGGCGAGCAGCGCATCGGGTTTGGCGCGCGCCTCGATTTCGGCGAACAGCGCCTGCTTGGCTGCGAGCCGCTCGACGATCGCCTCGATGATGACATCGGCCTGGCGCAGGCCGTCGCCCGCGGGGTCGGCGATCAGGCGGTCGAGCGCGGCGCGCGCGAGCTGCGGGTCGCGCAGCTTCGCTGCGAGAAAGTGCGCGGCGCGGTCGACGGCCGGCGCGATGCGCTCCTGCGACAGGTCCTGCAGCGTCACCGTCATGCCGCGCAGCGCGCACCAGGCGGCGATGTCGCCGCCCATGACGCCGGCGCCGACCACATGCACGTGACGCGGCGCGAAATTCTCCGCGCCTTTGCCGAAGCCCTTGAGCCTGTCCTGCAGGAAGAAAACGCGGATCAGGTTGCGCGTGGTCGGGTGGCTCACCAGCGCGTCGAGCGAGGTCGGCTTGTCGGCCGGCACCGCCAGCGTGTTGCCGCCGTAATGCTGCCACTGGTCGATGATCGCGTAAGGCGCCGGGTAATGCTCGGGGCGCGCGCGCCGCGCCGCCTGCCTGCGGGCGCCGCGGGCGACCAGGGCTTCCAGCGGCCCGTTCAGCAGCCGCTGCAGCCAGGGCAGGCGGCGCGGCGGCCGCGCCGAGAGCACCAGCTTGCGTGCCGCATCGTCCATGAGCTGCGGCGTCACGCATGCGTCGGCCAGGCCGATTTTTTTCGCCCGCGAGGCCGCGATGTTCCTCCCGCTCAGCATCATGTCCAGCGCCGCCGCCGGGCCGACCAGCCGCGGCAGGCGCAGCATGCCGCCCCAGCCGGGAACGATGCCGAGCATGACTTCGGGCAGCGCGAACTTGGTGCCGGGTTCATCGACCGCGATGCGGTAGCGGCAGGCCAGCGCCAGCTCGGTGCCGCCGCCCATGCAATGGCCGCGCACGAGCGCCAGCGTCGGGTAGGGCACGGCGGCGAGCCGGTTGTAGACCTCCCAGCCGCGCCGGATCAGGGCGCGCGCCAGCTCCGGCGTGTCGGACGCAACGAACTCCGCGATGTTGGCGCCGGCAATGAAGCCGGCTTCCTTGGCCGACTTGAAGATCAGGCCCCGCGGCGCCTGCCGCGCGCATTCGTCGAGCAGCAGGCCCAGCTCGGTCATGACTTCGGCGCCCAGCGTGTTGGTCGAGGAATCCGCGGTATCGAGGATCGCCCAGGCCAATCCATCGGCGTCGCGTTCGAGGCGCCAGTGCCTGAACCGGCTCATGCCGCCGTTTCCCGGGCGTCGGTTTCGTCCGGAATGACGAAGCGGCCGACGATGGCGGGCCGCGCATCGCCGTCGACGTGCAGCGCGAAAAGCTGTCCGGCCGCGCGCGGCTCGCTGCGCAGGGCGACGCGCGCGCCGTAGAACACCGGGCCCTTGATCCAGGTGTCGAGCTGCATCGGCGCATGGTGCGCGGCGCCGAGATGGCCGAGGCACTGGCCGATGGCCCGCTGCGGATGGGTGAAGGCCCCGGCGTAGCCGAAGCGGCGCGCATACCAGTTGCTCATGTGCAGCGGATTGAGGTCGCCCGAGAGCAGGCCGTAGCGCCAGCGCCCGTGCTGCGGCATGCGCCACTCGGTGGCCGCGGTCGCCGCCACGGCCGGGCTGGCGGCGGCCTCGCCCGGCGTCGCGGCGCCGTAGTTGCCGCGCGCATAGAAGGTATCCACCGCCTCCCACACGCTGCGGCCGCCGCTGTGCGCCGCGACCAGCAAGTCCATCTCGACGCCCTTCGCCAGCACCCGCCGTTCGCCCGTGCGCACGCTGAAGTCGAGCACCGCGTCGGGCGCGATCGGCTGGTGCTGGACCAGGCGGTTGCGCACCTGCAGCACCTTCCAGATCGGCAGCGGAAATGCCGGATGGCTCAGCACCGCCATCAGCATCGGAAAGCTGACCGTGTGCGGATAGAGGATCGACAGGCCGGCGCCCGGCGCCATGCCGGACAGCCTGAAGAAATCCTCGAGTTCGCGCGGCGAGGAGCGATGGCCGGACCAGTGCGCCTGGATGTCGGGCAGCCGTCCGTCGCCGGCAAAGCCCGGCGAGGGGCGCCAGACCTTCGACATGAAGCCGAGGACGGACGGCTTGGCGCGGTATTCGAGGCGTATCGGCGGGCGCATGGCGCTAAACGTTTGCGGCCGGCATGGCGCCGTCGGCCATGGTCAGGCAGCCCGCCGGCCGCGCGGCTTTTTGAGCGGCTTGGCCGGGCTTGCCGGCACCAGCGCCGGCAGCGGCGCGCGCAGGCCGCCGATCAGGAAGCTCATCAGGCGCGCGTAGAGCGCGTCGGGATCGGGCTCGTCGATCGGCCCCAGCAGGCGCAGTGCATCGGCGCCGGAAATCGCATAGGACAGCGCGCCCATCATGAAATGGAAGCGCCAGAGGAATTCCTCCTGCGGCACGTCGGGCAGTGCCTTGAAAAAGGCCGCCTTGAAGCGCGTAATGACCTCGGCGTATTCCTCGGCGAGAAACGTGCGCACGAAATCCGACGGCTCGGTGTAGGTGCGCCCGAGCAGGCGCATGAAGGTGCGGCCGCCGCCCGTGTCGGCGGCCATGCGGATCGCCACGCCGAAAAACGCCTCGACGATCTGCCGCGGCTTCAGCGGCGCGCCCCGGGCCTCGGCCTCCAGCGCATCGAGCGCGGCGATGCGCTGCCGGTTGAGCCAGGTCAGGCGGCGGCGGAACACCGCCTCGATCAGCGCCTCCTTGGAGCCGAAGTGGTAATTCACCGCGGCCAGATTGGCCTGCGCTTCGGTCGTGATCATGCGCAGCGTGGTCGCGTCGAGGCCATGCTGCACCAGCAGCGCTTCGGCGGCGTCGAGAATGCGGGAGCGGGTATCGGGTTCCATGGGCGGCCATGCCTTCGGGAAACAAGGGTTTCAAACGGTTGTTTCAGTCTGCTCAATGAAGCTTGAAATGTCAAATCGCCGGCGGCCGGTACAATCGCGCCACCCTGTCCAGCCTTGAACCCCATGCGCCCGAAACCCGCGCCGGACTACCTTGCCGGCTATCCCGCCGAGCTGGCCAGGCAGGTGCGGACCCTGATCGAACAGGACCAGCTGGCCGGGCAGCTGTTGCGCAAGTACCCGCTGCCGCACGCGGTGCGCAGCGACAGCGCGCTGCGCGACTACGTGCAGGCGCTGAAGGACGAGTACCTGCGCAACGCCGGGCAGCTGAGCAAGGTCGCCTACGACAGCAAGCTGCATGTGATCCGCAACGCACTCGGCACCCACACCCGCATCTCGCGCGTGCAGGGCCACAAGCTCAAGGCCAAACGCGAGATCCGCATTGCGACGGTGTTCCGCGCAATGCCGCCCGAATTCCTGCGCATGATCGTGGTGCATGAGCTGGCCCACCTGCGGCAAGGCGACCACGACAAGGCCTTCTATCAGCTGTGCCGGCACATGGAACCCGACTATCACCAGCTCGAATTCGACCTGCGCGCCTACCTCTGCCACCTTGACGCGACCGGCCGTCCGCTGTGGTCGGCTGCCGCTGCCGAATCCGGCTAACTTTCATGATGCGGGAAACATCACCCCGCATCATGAAAGTTAGCCCTTCTCAAACGCCCGCCCCCCTTCGCCCCCCTCGCGGGGGGTTCCTGGTTGGCTCGCTGCGCTCGAATGTGTCAGGGCGCACTTACTTGCGTATTTCACGTTAACGCTTGGCGCCGCGTCCGCCGTCGGGCTTGCGCCACTGGCCGGGGCGCCTGGTCTTGTCCGGCGCGGGTTTCGGCTTCGGCACCAGCATGTTCCTGCCCGGGCTCTTGAGGAAAGCCCGGTGCGCCTGGATTGCGACGCCGATCTGTTCCGTCGCCAGCACGATGGCAGTGCCGCCGCCCCTGGGCGAGTAGTCGGCCAGCGCCAGCCTGATCGCGAGCAGGTGTTGTTCCGGCCCGGCCTTGCGCTCGTGGCGCACGCCGGCCATGAACGCCGCCGCGTCCGGCGTCAGCGCGTAGCCACCCGCCTCCTCGGCCATCAGGCCTTGGGCGGACAGGCGCAGGAATGCCGCGGCAAGGTCCACGTCGAGCGGGATGGCGCCGTGGATCAGGTGCGCCGCGGCCATGATTTCCACCAGTTCCGCCGGCCGCCGCTTCGCCGCGAGCGCCGTCGCCATTAGGAGGAGTACGTCCACGTCGTGGATAGGATGCATGCAATGACCTTCGAATGAAACAAAACGGGAGCCGGCAAAAAGCTGCCGGCGGGATTGGCGGCGGATCAGGCCGCCATGACGACCGGACCGCCCTTGGCGATCGCGCGCTGATACGCGGGCCGGGCTTCCATTCTGGCCTTGTAGGCCTGCAGGTGCGGGAAGCGGCCGTTGCCGGCGCGCGCCAGCGCGGCCTCGACGGCAAAGCTCATCTGGAAATCCGCCACCGTGATCCGCTCGCCGGCAAACCACGCATGCGTCGCCAGATGCTCCTCGATGAATTTCATCGCCGTGGCGACGTTGGGGTCGACCAGCTTCGCCAGCACCTGGGCGCAGAGCTTGCGCGCGATCGGCCGCACGAAGAACGGCATCGGCTGCTTCGGAATGCTGAGGAACACCAGCTTCATTACCAGCCAGTTCATCAGCGAGCCTTCGGCGTAATGCATCCAGAAGCGGCACTGCCGATGCTCCGGCGTCCCGGCAGGCGGCTGCAGATGGGCCACGTCGCTCTGGCCGCGGTCGCCATAGCGCTCGACCAGGTACTCGAGGATCGCGCCCGACTCGGCAATCGTCAGTTCGCCGTCGGTGATCACCGGCGACTTGCCCAACGGATGCACCGCGCGCAGTTCCGGCGGCGCCAGCCGCGTCACCGGATGGCGCGGGTAGCGCTTGATTTCGTAAGGCAGGCCGAGTTCTTCCAGCAGCCACAGCACGCGCTGGGAACGCGAGGTTTCAAGATGGTGGACGGTGATCATGGTGGCAAGTATAGACAGCGCGAGTGTGGCGGGCAGCAATAAATTTGGGCGTCAGGCCCGCGGCGGGACCGCCGAGCAACCAAGGCGACGGGTGACTACGGGCCAAGAGTTGGCGCTGGCGGTACGGCGCGCGGCCCCGCAAATCAGCGAATTCGAGGGGCTGGCTTGTTGGCCATTGCGGCCGTTTCCCCGCCAAGCATAGACGCAACGGCGAGCTGGCTGCCCATGAATCGTGGGTATCAAGACTCTGTGGCGAGCGCCGACATTGACGATGGCAACGGAAGGCATTGCATGGGCCGGATCCACCACGAAGCGGATCTGGAACAATGGAGCAACCAGTGCCGACGACAGGACGATCCCGGCCGCTGGTGCTTGAATTATTCATGGCCTCGCCCTGGGCTGCAGCCGATGGCGATTGCAGGCAAGCGTCACCCCGTCCGCTGACGTGCCATCCTCCGGTGAGATATTTGTGTCGGACATGAGCGGCTTTTGATCGGAGCTTTCTGAACTGGTACTGTATTGCCTATGCCCACGACCGAAAAGACTGCGACCACATCCGACCATCTGTTGCGCTCAAGGATCGAGATCAAGCGAGTGCTTGATGCGTTGGTCGCCCGGCACGAGGTGGTCACGGCAGAAATCCCGGGGAATCGAGGTCAGTTCAGCGTGCAGATTATTGGCGCCGACGCGAGATGGGGGTTCATCGTCGTCGCCATGGCCGCGGACGAATCAGCAAATGATGCCTTGCTTGCCCGCGCCAATGTGTCTTTCGTTTCCAAGCTCGGCGACTGGCACATTCAGTTCGTCGCTGCCGCACCCAGCAAAGTAATACACAGGGGAATTCCGGCCATATGCCTGCGCTATCCGGATATCCTTGCCGTACAGCAGCGCCGGAAACATGATCGTCATGAAGTGACCTCTGCGGCGCTACTGCGGTGCGTCGCCGATGCCGGAGGGATCATGCCGTTCGAAGCGAAAATAAGGGATATCAGCTTCGGCGGCATCGGCGCTCTTTTCTATGCGGCCGACATTACGCTCGAGCCAGGCACTGTGCTCGTCGGCAGCCGCATCGAAGTTCCAGGACTCGATCCCGTCACCGTCGACCTTGAAGTGCGTTATTCCGAGGTCGTTACGCTGCCGGATGGCAGCCACGGACACGCCTCGGGGTTTCGCTTTATCAACCCCCCCGACGAACTTAACAGACTCATCGACGCAGTCGGCAGTCATTGATCATCGAATCTGGGTGAAGCCGGCGAGGACGGCCGGTCACCGGCACGGCCATTGTCATTCGCCTGGTTTCAGTCCGAAGCGGACCGATCGTTTCCTCGGTCGACCGCCTCACCAACGCCCGCGCCGATCCGCCGGCTCCGGGTTAAGATCATCGAGCAACGCAGGCCTGTCAATCGGCGGGCTTCGGCGTCATCCAGGATGCTCAATTCTTGAGGACTACGACCATGGCAAACATTGCATTTCTCGGCACAGGATTGCTCGGCGCGGCTTTCGCCGAAGCGGCGGCGCAGCGGGGGGATACGGTCACGGTCTGGAACCGCTCGCCGGACAAGGCGCGCGCCCTGGCCCGGTTCGGCATACGGGTGGCATCGACGCCGGCCGAGGCGGTGGGCGGCACGACGCGGGTGCATCTGGTGCTGAAGGACGACGCGGTGGTGGATGAGGTGATTGCCGCGGCAGGCGCCGGATTCTCGGCCGAGGCGGTGCTGATCGACCACAGCACGACGCTGCCGGTGCTGACCGCCGAACGGGCGCAGCGGCTCGCGGCGGCCGGGCTCAAGTATCTGCACTGTCCGGTGTTCATGACCCCGGCCGCGGCGCGCAATGCGCAGGGCTCGATGCTGGTCGCGGGTCCGGCGGCGGTCTTCGACACCGTCAAGGACGAGCTTGCCGCGATGACCGGGCGCCTCGAGTACCAGGGCGAGCGCAGCGATCTCGCCGCGGCGAACAAGCTTTTCGGCAATGCGTTGATCATCAGCCTGTCGGCGGCCATGGCCGACGTGCTGACCCTGGCCCAGGCCAGCGGCGTCGATGGCGCGGCGGCGATCCGCCTGTTCGGCTTGCTGGATCTGAATGCGATCGTCGCGGCGCGCGGCGCCAACATGGCCAGGGGCAGGTTCGCGCCGAGTTTCGAGCTGGCCATGGCGCGCAAGGATCTCGGCCTGATGCTGGCGACGGCCGGCGGGCGGCCGCTGGCGGTGCTGCCCTGCGTGGCCGACCGCATGGACCGGCTGCTCGCCGCCGGGCACGGCGCCGACGACTTCACGGTACTGGCGATCGACGCGCTGGCGGGGCGGGCCGAGGGAGACGAGCATGGTGCTGCTTGAATTTTCGATGTCGCCCTTCGCCAAGGGCGAGAGCCTGAGTCACTATGTCGCGCGCTCGCTCGACATCATCGACAAGAGCGGCCTGCCCTACCAGTTGACGCCGATGGGCACCATCATCGAAGGCGAATGGGCCGAGGTCATGGCGGTCGTCACGGCCTGCTTCGAGGCGATGCGCACCGACTGCGACCGGATCAGCACGCAGATCAAGATCGACTATCGCGCCGGGCCGGGCGGACGCATCAAGGCCAAGGTGGCTGCCGTCGAGGGCAGGCTGGGGCGCAAGCTATCCACCTGAGCGGCAGGCCTGGCGCCGCCGATCGACGGCTCTCGCTGCGCCATGGCCGGCACGCCAGGCCGGGCGCGGCGCGCCAAGTTGTTAGAATCTAAAGCATGATGCGCCGCACCCCCCCCACCATGGCCCTGCCGGGCCCGATTCCCGAGACCCGCCACGACTGGCACACGATCAAGACCCTGCTGCCCTATCTGTGGGCCTGGAAGGGTCGCGTGGTCTTCGCGCTGGCCTGCCTGCTGCTGGCCAAGCTGACCAATGTCGCGGTGCCGCTGGTGTTCAAGGACATCATCGACACCTTCACCCTGCCCGGCGCCGGCAAGCTGGAGCAGGCCGTGCTGCTGGTGCCGCTGGGCCTCCTGGCGACCTACGGCGCGCTGCGCTTTTCGACCGTGCTGTTCACCGAGCTGCGCGAGATTTTCTTCGCCCGCGTCACCCAGCGCGCGGTGCGCACCATCACGCTGCAGGTGTTCGAGCACCTGCATTCGCTCTCGCTGCGCTTCCACCTCGACCGCCAGACCGGCGGCCTGACGCGCGACATCGAGCGCGGCACGCGTTCGATCGGCTCGCTGATCAGCTACACGCTGTATTCGATCCTGCCCACGCTGGTCGAGATCGCGCTGGTGCTGGGCATCCTCGCCGCGCGCTACGACAAGGATTTCACGCTGATCACGGTGGTCACGCTGGTGCTCTACGTGACCTTCACCATCGTCGTCACCAACTGGCGCACGGTGCTGCGGCGCGAGGTCAACGAGCTGGATTCGGCGGCCAACGTGCGCGCCGTGGATAGCCTGATCAACTTCGAGACGGTCAAGTATTTCAACAACGAGCGCTGGGAGCACGACCGCTACGACGAGCAGATGCAGAAGTGGGAAAAGGCGCAGATCCGCAGCCAGATTTCGCTGTCCTGGCTCAACCTGGGCCAGTCGCTGATCATCGCCGCCGGCGTCACGGTGATGATGTGGCGCGCCGCGGTCGGCGTCGCCTCCGGCAACATGACGGTGGGCGACATCGTGCTGGTGAATGCCTTCCTGATCCAGCTCTACATGCCGCTCAACCACCTCGGCGTGCTCTACCGCGAGATCCGCCAGTCGCTGACCGACATCGAGCGCATGTTCGGCCTGCTCGGCAAGAACCGCGAAATCCAGGATGCACCCGATGCGCGGCCGCTGTTCCCCAATGGTGAAAGCGGACCCTGCGAAATCGAATTCGTCAATGTCGGCTTCGCCTACGAGTCGAACCGGCAGATCCTGTTCGACGTGAATTTCAAAGTTGGCGCTGGCAGGACGGTGGCCGTGGTCGGTCATAGCGGCTCGGGCAAGTCGACCCTGGCGCGGCTGCTGTTCCGCTTCTACGATACCAGCTCGGGTTCGGTGAAAATCAACGGCTCGGACCTGCGCGCGCTGCAGCAGGCCTCGGTGCGCGCCGCGATCGGCATCGTGCCGCAGGACACGGTGCTGTTCAACGACACGATCTTCTACAACATCCAGTACGGCCGGCCAGCGGCGCCGCGCGAGGAAGTCATCGCGGCGGCCCAGGCGGCGCACATCCACGACTTCATCGAGCGCCTGCCGGACGGCTACGAAACTCGCGTCGGCGAACGTGGCCTCAAGCTCTCGGGCGGTGAGAAGCAGCGCGTCGCGATCGCGCGGGCGCTATTGAAGAATCCGCCTATCCTGATTTTCGACGAAGCCACCTCGGCGCTCGATTCGAAGACCGAAAAAGCCATCCAGGCGGAACTGGAACAGGTCGCCGTCGGCCGCACTACCTTGATCATCGCTCACCGCTTGTCTACAGTCATGAACGCCGACGAGATCCTGGTGCTCGATGCCGGGCACATCGTCGAACGCGGCAGCCACCGCGCGCTGCTCGCACGCGACGGTTTGTATGCCCAGATGTGGGCCTTGCAACAGCAGCAGCACCTGATCGAAGCCTGATCCAAGGAGACCGCCATGAACGCTCGCGCCGCAGCACTTGTTGCACTGATCCTCGCCGCCGTCGCCGCACCCGCACTGGCCCAGGACGCAGGCACGCTGAAGAAGCTCAGGGACAGCGGCAGCATCACGCTGGGCATCCGCGAATCCTCCTACCCGCTGTCCTACCTCGACGACAAACAGCAGCCGGTGGGCTACCACATCGACGTCTGCAAGCGCATCGTCGATGCGGTCAAGGCCCGGCTCAAGCTACCGGCGCTCAAGGTGCAGCACCAGGCGGTGACCTCGCAGAACCGCATCCCGCTGGTGGCGAACGGCACGGTCGACCTCGAATGCGGCTCGACCACCAACAACGAGGCACGGCAGAAACAGGTGGCCTTCGCGCCGACCACTTTCGTCACCAACGTGCGCATGGCGGTGAAGAAGGCCTCCGGCATCCAGAGCCTCGGCCAGCTCGGCGGCAAGCCGGTGGCGACCACCACCGGCACCACCAGCGTGCAGTTGATGCGCGCCCATGAAAAAGGCAAGGGCATCGACTTCAAGGAGGTCTACGGCAAGGACCACGCCGACGCCTTCCTGATGCTGGAGACCGACCGCGCCGTGGCCTTCGTCATGGACGACAACCTGCTCGCCGGGCTCATCGTCAGCTCCAAGTCGCCCGCCGATTACGCCATCGTCGGCGAGGTACTCAACATCGAGCCGATCGCCATCATGCTGCGCAAGGACGATCCCGAATTCAAGAAGCTGGTCGACGAAACCGTCATCGGCCTGATGAAAAGCGGCGAACTCGACAAGCTCTACACGCGCTGGTTCATGTCGCCGATCCCGCCCAAGAACGTCAGCATGAACTTCCCCATGAGCGAGCAACTCAAGGCCCTGATCAAGGCGCCGAGCGACGCGCCGGCGGAGAGCTTCAACCGGAAGTAAGAGTTGGCGCTGGCTCGCTTTGCGTACCTGGGATTCCGCTTCGCGGGCAGGTAACGGCGAGATCCTTCGCGATTCGCCGCTTCGACCGAGCGCAGCATGAACTACCACTGGAACTGGGGCATTTTCCGCGAACAGGTCAAGTCGGGCGACGAGACTTATCTCGACTGGCTGATCACCGGCCTGGGCTGGACCCTGGCCGTGTCGCTGACGGCCTGGCTGCTTGCGCTTTCGATCGGCATCGCGGTCGGCGCGCTGCGCACCACGCCCTCGCGCCTGCTGGTCAGCCTGGGCAATGCCTGGGTCGAGCTGTTCCGCAACATTCCGCTGCTGGTGCAGATGTTCCTCTGGTTCTTCGTCGTGCCGGAGTTCCTGCCGCGCGACTGGTCGCTGTGGATCAAGCAGGAGATGCCGGCCAAGGAGTTCGCCACCGCCGCAATCTGCCTCGGTTTCTTCACCTCGGCGCGCATCGCCGAGCAGGTGCGTGCCGGCGTCGGCAGCCTGCCGCGCGGCCAGCGCGATGCCTCCCTCGCGCTGGGTTTCACCCTGGCGCAATCCTATCGCTACGTGATCCTGCCGCAGGCGCTGCGCATCGTGATTCCGCCGCTGACCTCGGAGTTCATGAACGTGTTCAAGAACTCCTCGGTGGCTTTCGCCATCGGCGTGCTGGAGCTGACCTTCCAGGCGCGGCAGATGCAGGAGGATTCGGAGCAGGGCATCGAAACCTACCTGGCGGTGACCCTGCTCTACTTCATCTGCGCCTTCAGTGCCAATCGCGGCATGGCCTGGATCGAAGCACGCACGCGCGTGCCGGGCCTGATCGCGAGGACAAGCTAGGATGAAACTTGGCGTCTGTTACGCGAACGGGACGGTGGGGTGCTCTGCGCCGCTCATGTCACCCGTCGTCGGCCTGCGGCCTCCTCCTCCTTCTTTACTTCGCTTTGCAGAGCACCCCACCGTCCCGTTCGGGATACGCCGTGGGGGTTTAGCGGCCAAGAAGCGAGGGCGTATCCCGCCGGCGGTGGCAGGGGGCCGACATAGCGAGGTAAAGAAGGAGGACCGGGCGCAGCCCGGTCCGGGTGACACGAGCAATGGCGGCCCCCTGCCACCGCCGGCGCCCGGCGCCCCCCACCAACAACCACGTTGTTCGATGCGGCGCGAAGCGCGGCAAAGAAACTGAAATGGGCGAATTCGACTTCACAGTCTGGGGCCCGAGCCTGCCTTTCATCCGCGACGGCCTGCTGTTCACGCTGCGCCTGACGCTGATCGCGATGACGGGCGGCATCGTGATCGGCACCCTGCTGGCGCTGGCGCGGCTGTCGCCGATCGTGCCGCTGTCACGCCTCGCCGGCGCCTATGTGGACCTGATGCGCTCGATCCCGCTGGTGCTGGTGATCCTCTGGTTCTTCCTGGTGATTCCCTACCTCACCGGCGCGCCGGTCGGCGCAGAAACCTCGGCCGTCATCACCTTCACCGCCTTCGAGGCGGCCTTCTATTGCGAAATCATGCGTTCCGGGATACAAAGCGTGCCGCGCGGCCAGCTCGATGCGGCGCGGGCGCTGGGCCTCAAGCCGGCGCAGACCCTGCTCCACGTGATCCTGCCGCAGGCCTTGCGCAACATGCTGCCGGTACTGCTGACGCAGACCATCGTGCTGTTCCAGGACACCTCTCTGGTGTATGCGATCGGCGCCAAGGACATGCTCAAGGCCGCCGACGTGGTCGGCAAGAATTACAATCGACCGGTCGAGATGATCGTGCTCTCGGCACTGATCTATTTCGCCATCTGCTTCGGCCTGTCTCTGGCCGTGAAAGCTTTGCAAAAACGCGTCGCCATCATCCGCTGAAAGCCCCAATGATCGAAATCCGCAATGTCTCGAAATGGTACGGCCAGACCCAGGTGCTGAACGGTGCCAGCACCCATGTCGCCAAGGGCGAGGTGGTGGTGGTCTGCGGGCCCTCGGGCTCGGGCAAGTCCACGCTGATCAAGTGCGTGAACGGCCTCGAAGCCTTCACCCAGGGCACGATCACGGTGGACGGCATTTCGGTTGGCGACCCGAAGACCGACCTGTCCAGGCTGCGGGCGCGCGTCGGCATGGTGTTCCAGCACTTCGAGCTGTTCCCGCACATGAGCGTGCTGCAGAACCTCGCGCTGGCCCAGGTCAAGGTGCTCGGCCGCAGCCAGGAGGAGGCCGCCGCGCGCGGTGCGGCGCTGCTCGACCGGGTCGGCCTGCGCGATCATGCGGCGAAGTTTCCCGGCCAGCTCTCGGGCGGCCAGCAGCAGCGCGTGGCGATCGCCCGCGCCCTGGCGATGGACCCGATCTGCATGCTGTTCGACGAACCGACCTCGGCGCTCGATCCGGAAATGATCGGCGAAGTGCTCGACGTCATGGTCGAACTGGCGCAGGAGGGCATGACCATGATGGTGGTCACCCACGAAATGGGCTTTGCGCGCCGTGTCGCGCATCGCGTGGCCTTCATGGACCACGGCGAGATCGTCGAGGATGCGCCGACCGCGCAATTTTTCGAGGCCCCGGCCAGCGAACGCGCGAAGACCTTCCTTTCGCGCATCCTGCACCACTGATCGCAGGATTGAAGACAGTAATTGTGCCGGCGCCACGCGCCGGTAAGATGCCATGCTGGGCCTCGGAGGAAAGGAAATCATGGGTTTCGGAATCAGCTTGAAGCGCGGCCTCGCGCTGATCGCGGCGTGCCTGCTAGCCGCTGTGCCGGCACTGGCGCCGGCGGCGCCGGCCGGCGTCTTGACGGAGGCCACCGATCTGGCCGCCGATGCCCGCCTCGCCGCCGCGAAAGGCGTGCCGCTGGTGGTGCTCTACAGCCGCGACGACTGCAGCTGGTGCGAGAAGGTCAAGCGCGAGCATCTCGGTCCCCTCTCGCGCAATCCGGCGGCGCCGGCCGTGGTGCGCGAACTGCACATGGACCGCGCGGGCACCGTGGTCGATTTCGCCGGGCGCCGTATCGCCAGCGCCGACTTTTCAAACCAGATGCAGGCGCGCTTCGCGCCGACCGTGATGTTCCACGGTCCCGACGGCGCGGCCTTGGCCGAACCCATCGTCGGCTTCCGTCTGGCCGACTTCTACGCCGCCTACCTCGACCGCGCGATCGAGGAAAGCCGAACAAAACTCCAGCGCCGGAAGCCCTGATGAACTCCACTGCCGTCGATAAAGACCAGCCCCTGCGCGACGACATCCGCCTGCTCGGCCGCCTGCTCGGCGACACGGTGCGCGAGCAGGAAGGCCTCGAAGTGTTCGAGCGCGTCGAGCAGATCCGCCGCCTCGCGCTGCGTTTCCATCGCGACGACGATCCCGCGGCGCGCACCGAGATGGAAGCGGTGCTGCGCGATCTGCCGCGCGAGGGCAGTAACATGGTGGTGCGCGCTTTCAGTTATTTCTCGCATCTGGCCAACATCGCCGAGGACCAGCACCACATCCGCCGCGCGCGCGCCCATGCCCGCGCCGGCGCCGCGCCGCGCGAGGGCAGCCTGGCGCTGGCCTTGGCGCGGGCGCTGGCCGCCGGCATCGATGCCGCCAGGCTGCGCGATTTCTTCGCCGGCGCCCAGGTGCGCCCGGTGCTGACCGCGCATCCGACCGAAGTACAGAGGAAGAGCATCCTCGACTGCCAGTGGAAGATCGCACGCCTGCTCGACCAGCGCGACCGCACCGAACTCTCGCCCGAGGAGCAGGCCGAGCACGACGAGGCCCTGCGCCGCGCGGTGCTGCGGCTGTGGCAGACGCGCATGCTGCGGCGGGCCAAGCTCTCGGTGATGGACGAGGTGAGCAACGCGCTGTCCTTCTACGACATGACCTTCCTGCGCGAACTGCCGCGGCTCTACAACGCCTGCGAGGACCTGCTGGCCGCCGCCGTGCCCGGCTGGGAGGCGCAGGGCATGGCCGAGTTGTCGGCCTTCCTCAGTCCCGGTTCGTGGATCGGCGGCGACCGCGACGGCAACCCCTTCGTCACCGCCGAGGTGCTGGATGCCGCGATGCGCGCGCAAAGCCGCAAGGCCATAGCCTACCTGCTGGAACAACTGCACCAGCTCGGCGCCGAATTGTCGACCACCACCTCGCTGATCTCGGTGCCCGACGTCGAGTTGATGCGGCTCGCGGAACAGTCGCCCGACCGCAGCCCGCACCGACTCGATGAACCCTATCGGCGCGCCATCGCCGGCTTCTATGCGCGCCTGGCGGCCACCGCGCTGCAGCTCGACAATCTGGAAGCGCCGCGCCATGCCGTGGCCGCCGCCGAGCCCTATGCCACGGCCGCCGAATTCGGCGCCGATCTCGACGTGCTGCACCGCTCGCTGCTGAGCCACAAGGCCGGCCTGCTCGGCCGCGGCCGCCTGCGCCGGCTGCGCCACGCCGTGGCGATCTTCGGCTTCCACCTGGCCCCGCTCGACCTGCGCCAGAACTCGGACGTGCATGCGCGCACCGTGGCCGAACTGCTGGCCATCGCGCGCCCGGGCAGCGACTACCTGGCGCGGGACGAAGCCGCGCGCATCGCGCTGCTGCTCGAAGAGCTTTCCACGCCGCGCCCGCTGACGGCGCCCGGCGTCAATTATTCCGAGGAAACCCGCAACGAGCTGGCGATCTTCCATGCCGCGCAGAGCATCCACCGGCGCTATGGCAAGGCGGCGATCGAGAACGTGATCATTTCCAAGACCGACGGCGTTTCCGACATCCTCGAAGTGGCGGTGCTGCTCAAGGAAGTGGGCCTGTTGCGGCCGCTGGAACATGCGCTCGACGTGAACATCGTGCCGCTGTTCGAAACCATCGGCGACCTCGCCAATGCTGGCGCCATCATGGACCGCCTGCTCGCGATCCCGCTCTACAAGCGCCTGCTGGTTTCGCGCAAGACCTTGCAGGAATGCATGCTCGGCTATTCCGACAGCAACAAGGACGGCGGCTTCCTGACCTCGGGCTGGGCGCTCTACCGCGCCGAAATCGCGCTGACCCAGGTCTTCGCCCGCCACGGCGTCACGCTGCGCCTGTTCCATGGCCGCGGCGGTTCGGTCGGCCGCGGCGGAGGGCCGAGCTATCAGGCGATACTGGCCCAGCCGCAGGGCGCGGTGCAGGGCCAGATCCGCATCACCGAACAGGGCGAGGTGATCGCCTCGAAATACGCCAACCCGGAACTCGGCCGGCGCAACCTGGAAATCCTCGCCGCCGCCACGCTCGAAGCCACGCTGCTGGGCCACCAGCACGACGCGCCGCGCCCCGAGTTCCTCGCCGCGATGGAAGAACTCTCGGCCGCGTCCTTCGCTGCTTACCGCCGGATGGTCTACGAGACGCCGGGCTTCGAGCAGTACTTCTGGGAATCCACGGTGATCGCCGAAATCGCCGCGCTCAACATCGGCAGCCGGCCGGCATCGCGCGGACAGACCACGGCGATCGAGGACTTGCGCGCGATCCCCTGGGTCTTCTCCTGGGCGCAGTGCCGCCTGATGCTGCCGGGCTGGTTCGGCTTCGGTGCGGCAGTTGCCGCGTTCCGCGAAACGCATGGCGAGGCCGGCATGGCCTTGCTTGCGGAAATGAATCGGGAATGGGGTTTCTTCCGCGCCCTGCTGTCGAACATGGACATGGTGCTGGGCAAGAGCGACATCGCGATCGCCGAACGCTACTCGCAGCTGGTCAAGGACGAGACGCTGCGCGATGCGATCTTCCCGCGCCTCAAGGCCGAGTGGCAGTCGTCGATCGACGCCTTGCTGGCGATCACCGGGCAAAAGGAATTGCTCGACCTCAATCCGCTGCTCAAGCGCTCGATCCGCAACCGCTTTCCCTACCTCGATCCGCTCAACCACATCCAGATCGAACTGCTGCGTCGCCACCGTGCCGGCGCGACCGACGAGCGCGTACAGCGCGGCATCCACCTGACCATCAACGGCGTTGCCGCAGGCCTGCGCAACAGCGGCTAGTCCGCGTACTGCTTGCCGCCGTAGCGCGTGACGCCGATCAGCAGGCGCACCAGGCTGTAGGCGGCGGCGCTGGCGATGCGCGCCAGCCAGGAACGGCGCCGGTGGTCCGCGGCGCGGATTTCGTGGGAGGCGCCTGCGATGGCAGCTTCCAGGCTGGCATGCAAGGTGTTGGCGAAGCCGGCGTCGCGTACCACGAGGTTCGCTTCTCGCGACAGCAGCAGGCTGAAAGGATCGATGTTGGACGAGCCGACGGTCGCCCAGTGCTTGTCGATCACCGCCACCTTGGCATGCAGGAAGGCCTTGTCGTATTCGAAGACGCGGACGCCCGCCGCCAGCATGTGGTCGTAGAGCGAGCGCGTCGCATAGTGCTGCAGCAGGTACTCGACGCGGCCCTGCAGCAGCAGGGTCACCGCCACACCGCGCTTGGTCGCCGCCAGCAGCGCCTTGCGCAGGCGCCGGCCGGGGAAGAAATAGGCGTTGGCGATCACGATCTCGCGCCGGGCGGCGTGGATCGCATGCAAATAGGCATTTTCGATGTCGCGCCGATGGCGCAGGTTGTCCCGGACCACCAGCGCGGCCAGCGTCCTGCCGCTGACGGCCGGCGCGGCGGGCAGCGGCGCCGGCGGCGGCGGGCGGCGGCCGAGGCGTGCCCAGCGCACCAGTTGCCAGACATGCCGCATGTCGGCGTGGATGCGCGCCACCAGTGGGCCTTCGATGCTCACGGCGTAATCGAAGCGCGGCGACAGCGCCTTGCCGTCGTCGTAATCGTCCAGCACATTGATACCGCCGACGAAGGCCAGGCGACCATCGACGACGACGAGTTTGCGATGCAGCCGGCGCAGGCGGTGACGCCTGAAGCGGAATTGTCCGATCTCCGGGCGGTAGGTCATGACCTCGACGTTTTGCGCCGCCAGCGAGGCGCCGAGGCCCGCGGCGAATTCGCGCGCACCGAAGCCGTCTACCAGCACGCGCACGGCGACATCGCGCTGTGCCGCGGCGGCCAGCACCTCCGCCACCCGGCGTCCGGTGCTGTCGTCGGCAAAAATGTAGGCTTCGAGGTGCACCTCATGGCGCGCCGCATCGATCGCGGCGATCAGCGCGGGAAAGTATTCGCCGCCCGAATTGAGCAAGGACAGACGGTTGCCTGCGAGGAAGCGCTGCGCCGCCGTATCGCGCATGGCGGCGCTCACGCGCTTTGCCTGCCGGGACTTCCGCTGCGCAGGCCGGCAAAGTCGGCCCTGACCTGAAATTCCGCGGAAAGCACCGCGTGATCCGAGATGTTCGACCACGGCGGCCCGGCATGCACCTGCTTGCCGGTTATCTGCAGGCCGCGCTGGTAAATCCGGTCGAGGCGAAACATCGGCAGCGCCGCCGGGAAGCTGCGCGAAGGCCGGCGGCCGGCCGCAGAGAAGACTTCGACCAGGCCGAGGCGCTCGGCCAGCAGGTCGTCGGCGCGATTGCGCCAGTCGTTGAAGTCGCCGGCGATCAGCAGCGGTGCCGCGGCCGGCACGACTTCCTCGATGCGGCTTGCCAGCGCATCGAGCTGCAGCCGCCGCGAGCGGGCGAACAGCGACAGATGCACGCAGACGCAATGCAGCGGCTGCGCCAGCAAGGGAAATTCGACGGCGCAGTGCAGCAGTCCGCGCTTGTCGAAGCGCAGGTGGGTCACATCCTGGTTGTCGCTATGCAGGATGGGAAAGCGCGACAGGATCGCGTTGCCGTGGTGGCCGTGGTCATACGCCACGTTGCTGCCGTAGCAATGGTCGCTCCAGACGTCCTCGGCGAGGAATTCGTGTTGCGGCTGCGACGGCCAGTCGGTATGCCGCGCGGCGTGCCCGATGTGCAGTCCCTGCACTTCCTGGAGGAACACGATGTCGGCCGACAATTCGCGCAGGCGCTCGCGCAGCTCATGCACCATCATGCGGCGATTGAACTGCGAGAAACCCTTGTGGATGTTCCAGGTGGCGATGGATAGTGCTTGCGTCATGTGGCAATGCCCTCGGGCGGCGGTTCAGGAATCGACAGGCGGCTTCATACGCGAATATGGAAGGCCGCGATGCGGTAGGTGAGCGGCGGCGTCACCACTTCCCCACCGGTTTTCAACAGGTACTGCGCCAGCGCGATCTTCGCCACCTGCACATCGGGCCAGATGCCGTAGAAGGCGACCATCGAGCCGGCGGCGATGCGCCAAGTGTCGCCGAAGATATAGGAAATCGGGAACAACAGCACGGCGGCGGAAAAGCTCACCTCGCCAAGCAGCGGCAGCGTGACCTGTGCGCGCCTTGGGCGCGCCGAGCGGCTTGGAACACGGCGGCACGCAGACCAGGGCCGCCATGACCAGGTCGCAATAGCGGCAGCTGCGCTGGGCGTTCATCGGCAGGACCTTTCGGGATGGCAGGAGCGAAGTGTACGCCGTCTCGCCAGGGCTGACTTTTGGCGCGCGCTGTCTGGCTCGCGCGGTAAACTGGACCATTCGACCGTCGGCGACGCGAAGTGCCGGCGACACTTTCAACCTCGAACACCGGCTTTCCGCAAAATATGACGATCGCTTCCAATTTCCTTCCCGAGGTACGCGAACAGTATGAGAATCTTCCCTATCCCCCGCGCGATCCCGAGGATGAAAACAAGCGCCTGATCACCACCTGGCTGGACGACCTGCCGATGATCAACCACTATTGCTTCGGCGGCGCACAGTCCTTCGCGGGCGGCTTTCGGGTTCTGGTCGCCGGCGGCGGCACGGGTGACGGAACGATCTACCTCGCCGAGCAATTGCGCAATACCGACGCGCAGATAGTGCATCTGGACCTCAGCGAGTCCAGCATCGCAATTGCAAAGCGCCGGGCTGAAATCAGAAAGCTCGACAACATCCGCTGGCTGCATGACTCCCTGCTATCCCTTCCGCGCCTGGGCCTGGGCGAGTTTGATTACATCAATTGCAGCGGAGTGCTGCACCACCTGGCCGACCCCGATGCCGGGCTCGACGCGTTGCTGTCTGTCAGGAAGCCCTCCGGCGCGCTCGGCATCATGGTCTATGGACGCTACGGCAGGACCGGGGTATACCAGATGCAGTCGCTGCTGCGCCTGATCGCTGGTGACGCCACCGGCATCGGCGCGAGATTGGCCACCGCGAAGGAGGTTCTGAATACCCTGCCTGCCAGCAACTGGTTCAGCCGCGGCAGGGACTTGTACCACGACCACGTAATGTTCGGCGACGCCGGCATCTACGACCTGCTGCTGCATCCGCAGGATCGCGCCTACACGGTGCCCGAGCTGTTTGCCTGGTTCGAGGACAGCCACGGCCTGCACCTCGAATTCACCGATGTCGGCCGCGGCCGCTCGTCCTATCTGCCACAGATGGTGCTTGGCCCGCACCAGCCGCAGTTCCTCTCCGCCGTAGCGGCCAAGCCCCTGCGCGAGCAATACGCCATTGCCGAACTGCTCAGCAGCAAGCTCGACATGCATTCCTTTTACGTCACGGCGAACCCGAGTCCCGCTGCGCCGTACGGAGATGCGGCGATGATCCCTTTCTTCTTTCACGAGCCGGTAACCGGCCCGGAAATTTCCTCCATCATCCACAAGAACCAGACGCGGCCGCTGGTGATGAATCACTCGCATACCGGCGTCCGCGTTGCGCTCGATCCCGGGAAATACGGCAAATTCGTCATGAAGTACATCGATGGCAAACGCAGCTTCGGAGAAATTTTTGCCCTGGTCAGAGCCGAGGAAAAATTCAGGAAATCGCCTCCGGGAGATGCGGAACTATTCGCGGATTTCAAATCCCTTTACGAATTTTTCAATGCCATCGATCGCCTGCTGCTGAAACGACTGCACCCGTAAGCGTCCTCGTCCTCGCGCCAAGGCCGACGCCGGCGCAAGGCTGGGCGGCCTCAGGATACCGCGAGCATGCGTTCCAGCGAAATCTTCGCCAGTTTCGCCTCGTGTTCCGGCACCTTGATCTGGTTCACCACCTTGCCGTCGACCAGGTTCTCCAGGGTCCACGCCAGGTGCTGCGGATCGATGCGCTGCATGGTCGAGCACATGCAGACGGTGCTGGCCATGAACTGCACGATCTTGCCCTCGTGTTTGACTTCCTGTGCCAGGCGCTCGACCAGGTTGAGTTCGGTGCCGACCAGCCAGCGCGTGTTGGGCGGCGCGGCCTTGACCGTCTGCAAAATGGTTTCGGTGCTGCCGATGTAGTCGGACTGCTTGCAGACCTCGAAGCCGCACTCGGGATGCGAGATAACCAGGCCGTCCGGATACTGGTTGCGGAACTTGATGATGTCGCGCGGCTGGAACATCTGGTGCACCGAACAGAAGCCGTGCCAGAGGATGATCTTCGCCTTGTCGATCTGCTCGCGGGTGAGGCCGCCCTGTTCGAGGTCGGGGTTCCAGATCACCATCTCGTCGAGCGGAATGCCCATCTTGTAGCCGGACCATCGGCCGAGGTGCTGGTCGGGGAAGAACAGCACCTTCTCGCGCTGCTTGAAGGCCCAGTCGAGGATCTTCGGCGCGTTGCTTGAGGTGCACACGATGCCGCCGTGCTCGCCGCAGAAGGCCTTGAGGTCGGCGGCGGAATTGATGTAGGTGACCGGCGTCACCTTTTCGTCGGGGTTCAGCACGGCGCCTAGTTCGCGCCAGGCGCGCTCGACCTTGGCCAGGCTGGCCATGTCGGCCATCGAACAGCCGGCGGCGAGGTCGGGCAGGATGGAAACCTGCTCGGGACGCGAGAGGATGTCGGCGACTTCGGCCATGAAGTGCACGCCGCAGAAGACGATGTTCTGCGCCTGCGCCTGCGAGGCCAGGCGCGAGAGCTTGAGCGAATCGCCGGTGATGTCGGCGTGGGCATAGACGTCGGCGCGCTGGTAGTGGTGGCACAGTAGCACGACCGAGTCGCCGAGCTTGGCGCGGGCGGCACGAATGCGTTCGCCGGCGTCCGTATCGGCCAGCGCGTTGAAGCGGTCAAAGGAAATGGTGGCGGTTTGCATGATGTGAATTCGTGAAATTGGACACCGGGAATCACGACTGGTGCCAGGGCAGGCCGCAGGCGCGCCAGCCGCCGCTGCGGTTGCGCTGGCCGTTGGCATCCTTGTTGCCCTCGAAACCTTCGAGGATGTTGTAGCAATCGGGGAAGCCGGCCGCGGTGGCGGCCTTCGCTGCGGCACTGGAACGCTGGCCGGAACGGCACAGGAACAGCAGCAGAGATTCGGTCATCACGGAATGCTTGAGGGTCGGGATGAAATGCGGATTGAGCAGGTTGCCCGGGTAGGCCATCCATTCGATTTCGATCGCGCCGGGGACCCGGCCAACCCAGTCCCACTCGGCCTTGGTGCGCACGTCGACGAGTCGCGCGCCGGGTGCCAGCTGCAGCAGCTCATGCGCCTCGCGCGGCGTCAGCGCGCCTTCGTAGGACAGATTCAACTCGCGTGCGCGCGCCTGGGCCAGACTGAGCAGTTCGGTGATGCGTCCCATGGAAAGACCGGCTGGATGAGCGGGATAGAATGCGAAGGATTCGAGTATAGCTTCCCCTCATGTCCCGCGAAACCCATTCACCGAAGATGGCCGACCTCCCGCGCACGGGCACGCCGGCGCGCGAGTACACGCGCTTCGCGGAAGGGCAGCGCATCACCCGGGTCAGTGTCTGCGTCAATGTCGTGCTGACTGCCATGCAGTTGGTGGTGGGGTTCGTCGCGCATTCACAGAGCCTGATTGCCGACGCCATGCACACGCTGTCGGACATCGTCGCCGACGCCTTCGTGTTGTTCGCCAACCGCAAGGGCGCGGAAGCCGCCGACGCCGAGCATCCCTATGGCCACGGCCGCTTCGAGACGGCGGCCTCGCTGGTGCTGGGCCTGCTGCTGGCCGGCACCGGCGCCGGCATCCTGATCACGGCGGCGGGCCGGCTGCAGGACATCGGCAGCGCGCCGCCGGTCGGCGTCGCGGCGATGTGGGCGGCGATGTTCACGCTGGCGGCCAAGGAAGGCCTGTTCCGCTACATGCTGGTCACGGCCGAGCGCCTGCGTTCGCCGATGCTGGTGGCCAATGCCTGGCACGCCCGCGCCGATGCGCTGTCCTCGCTGGTGGTGGCGGCGGGCATCGCCGGCGCCCTGCTCGGCTTCAACTTTGCCGACGCTGCGGCCGCCATCGTTGTCGGCGCCATGATCGTCCGCGCCGGACTCAAGTTCGGCTGGGCAGCCATCCGCGAGTTGATCGACACCGGACTCGCGGCGGAAGAAGTGGCAGCGATTCGCAAGACCATCGCCACCACGCCAGGGGTGCTCGGCATGCATGAACTGCGCACCCGGCGCATGGCGCACCAGGTCCTGGTCGATGCCCATGTCCAGGTCAATCCGCGCATCAGCGTGTCCGAAGGCCACCGCGTTGCCGAAACGGTGCGGCAGCGCGTGCTGGACAGCCATGCGGAAGTGCTCGACGTATTGGTTCACGTCGACCCCGAAAACGACTTGCTGGGCAACGCCGCCGTTGCCTTGCCCGACCGCGCCTTCCTGCTCGCCCATCTGCGCGAACTGCTTGGCGCCGATCCGCCCGAGTTCGAGCGGACCATCCTGCATTACCTCGGCGCCCGGGTCGAGGCCGAAGTCTTTCTGCTGCCTGGCTTTGCCGATGATGCAGAGGTCGCCGCGATCAGGCAGCGCGTGGCTGCGGCCCTGCCCGGCGACCCCTGGTTCAGCGCCATTCGCCTCAATCAGAGGGTTGCACCAAATTAGTGCGGTTTATTGCGGTTATGCATGATCTTGGTGCATGTATCGAGGCATCGAGAAGCAAAAAGACTTGTGGCACAATCGCTTCCTTTCCCGGTGCAAATGGCACGCTACCTGCTATCTGCGAGCTGCACCGTTATTATTTCGGTATCGATTTCACAGCATTTGCCATTTACTCTCAGGAGAGCAGCTCATGACCCCCCAGGACGTACTCAAGTTGGTCGAAGAGAAGGAAGTCCGCTTCGTCGACTTCCGCTTCACCGACACGCGCGGCAAGGAACAACACGTTGGTGTGCCGATCTCCGCCTTCGGCATGGAAAAGTTTGAAGACGGCCACGCCTTCGACGGCTCCTCCGTGGCCGGCTGGAAGGGCATCCAGGCATCGGACATGCAGCTGATGCCCGATGCGTCGACCGCCTACATCGATCCCTTCATGGACGAAACCACGCTGGTGCTGACCTGCGACGTGGTCGAGCCGGCCGACGGCAAGGGCTATGACCGCGATCCGCGCTCGATCGCCAAGCGCGCCGAGGCCTACCTGAAGTCCTCCGGCATCGGCGATACGGCCTACTTCGGCCCGGAACCCGAATTCTTCATTTTCGACTCCGTGGAGTGGAAGGTGGACATGTCCGGCGCCTACTGCAAGATTTTCTCGGAAGAGGCCGCTTGGGCCACCGCCGAGAAGTTCGACGGCGGCAACACCGGCCATCGCCCGACCGTCAAGGGCGGCTATTTCCCGGTGCCCCCGGTCGACAGCCTGAACGACATCCGCGCCCAGATGTGCCTGGCGCTGGAAGCCTGCGGCGTGCCGGTGGAAGTCCATCACCATGAAGTCGCCACCGCCGGCCAGTGCGAAATCGGCACCGTGTTCAACACCCTGGTGCGCCGCGCCGACCAGACCCAGATCCTCAAGTACATCGTGCATAACGTCGCCCACAGCTACGGCAAGACCGCGACCTTCATGCCCAAGCCGATCGTCGGCGACAACGGCTCCGGCATGCACGTGCACCAGTCGATCTGGAAGGACGGCAAGAACCTGTTCGCCGGCAACGGCTACGCCGGCCTGTCCGAGTTCGCGCTGTACTACATCGGCGGCATCATCAAGCATGCGCGCGCGCTGAACGCCATCACCAACCCGCTGACCAACTCCTACAAGCGCCTGGTTCCCGGCTACGAAGCTCCGGTCAAGCTGGCCTATTCGGCGCGCAATCGCTCCGCCTCGATCCGCGTGCCCTATGTGCATTCCGACAAGGCGCGCCGCATCGAGACGCGCTTCCCGGATCCGGGTGCCAACCCTTACCTGTGCTTCACCGCGCTGATGATGGCCGGCCTCGACGGCGTGCAGAACAAGATCCATCCCGGCGACCCGGCCGACAAGAACCTCTACGACCTGCCGCCGGAAGAGGATGCGAAGATCCCGACCGTCTGCTCCAGCCTCGACCAGGCGCTGGATTACCTCGACAAGGACCGCGAGTTCCTGACCCGCGGCGGGGTGTTCAGCAATGAGATGATCGACGCCTACATCGAGCTGAAGATGGAGGAAGTCCAGCGTTTCCGCATGACCACGCACCCGGTCGAATTCGACATGTACTACTCGATCTGAGTCCTGCCGCAAGGCACTGAAAAAGGACGGGCTTGCCCGTCCTTTTTTTTTCGCCGGCGCGCGCAGCGCACTCCCCGGCGGGCAAGGCCCCGCGCAGCATGCGCGGACGGCATTCCCCGGGCGCGACATGTCCGCGGCAGGAGCACCGCGAATGGTGTTGTGGCGATGTTTTCGCCGTTGACATACACTGGACGGCATGAAGATGTTCCTGCTGCCTCTGTCGCTGCTGCTGGCCTTGCCAGTTGCAGCCAACACGCTCTACAAATGTACGGACGAGTCGGGTGCGGTGCTGCTGACCAACCAGAAGACCACCCGCAAGGGGTGCACCGTGCTTTCCTACCAGTCGCCGCCCCCGCCCCCCGGCGGCGTGGTCAGGCAACGCCCCGCGGCGGCGCCCACGCCAGGCGATTTCCCGCGCGTTTCAAGCAATGAACAGAGGGTTCGCGACGGCGATCGCCGCGCGATTCTGGACCGGGAACTGGCCATAGAACTGCAGAACGCCGAGAAAGCCAGAAAAGCCCTGCAGGATGCCGCTAACCAGCCGGCGGACAAGTTGCAGCCGCTGCGCGATACCCTGGCGCTGCATGAGCGCAACGTCGAGTCGCTCAAGAAAGAACTCGGCAACCTGCGCTGATTCGCGGCGCAGATGAAATCCGCTGGCTGGTGTGCTTCTTGCGAGAATCGCCGGTGATGAACGCTAGCCCAACCTTTCATGCCTTCAGCGGGCTCGACCTGCTGTCTTCCGCCGTGGTGCTGGTCGATGCCAAACTGATCATTCGCCACGTCAATCCGGCGGCGGAGAATCTGTTCGCCGTCAGTTCGCGCCAGTTGCTCGGCCATCCCCTGCAGCGCCTGGTCGGCGATCCGCCCGAACTTTCGGCCGCGCTCGACAATGCGCTGAAGAACAACTGGAGCTACACCGGCCACAACATCCTGATCAAGCCGACGCCGGAAACGCAACTGCATGTCGATTGCACGGTGACGCCGGTGGAAAGCGGCAGTGCCCGCCTGCTGCTCGAAGTGCGGCCGATCGACCAGCAGCTCAAGGCCGCGCGCGAGGAACAGCTGGCGCAGCAGCAGCAGGCCAACCGGGAACTGGTGCGCAACCTGGCGCACGAAATCAAGAATCCGCTCGGCGGCATTCGCGGTTCGGCGCAGTTGTTGGAACGCGAGCTGGCCAGCGAACCGCTCAAGGAGTACACCCAGGTCATCATCGACGAGGCCGACCGCCTGCAGGACCTGATGCAGCGCCTGCTCTCCTCGCACCGCGTGATGCAGCCGGCGCAGGTGAATATCCACGAGATCCTCGAACGCGTGCGGCGCCTGATCCATGCCGAATATCATGACGTCGCGGTGCGGCGCGACTATGACACTTCGCTGCCCGAGATCACCGGCGACCGCGAACAACTGATCCAGGCCATCCTGAACATTTCGCGCAACGCGGCGCAGGCGATGCAGGGCAAGGGCGAGATCGTTTTCCGTACCCGGGCGGCGCGACAGGTCACGCTGGCCAAGAAGCACTACCAGCTGGCACTCGAATTGCAGGTGATCGACAATGGACCCGGCATCGCCGAAGACATACGCGACAAGATCTTTTATCCGCTGGTGTCGGGCCGCGAGAACGGCAGCGGCCTCGGTCTTACCATCTCCCAGAGCTTCGTCCAGCAACACGGCGGCACCATTGAAGTCGCTTCGCGCCCCGGCCGCACCTGCTTTTCGCTGATGCTGCCGGTGACGCGAAAACGCAGTTTCAGCGAAGACTAATGCCTGCGAATGCAGGCGTTATGTCGGAGTTAAAGAAGAAGGAAGACTGATGAACAGGCTTTTCGCATCGCTGGGTTTTGCCCCATGAATCCGGTCTGGATCATCGACGACGACCGCTCCATCCGCTGGGTGCTGGAAAAGGCCCTCGGTCGGGAGAACATTGCGGCCAGGTGCTTCGGTTCCGCCGACGAAGTGCTGGCGGCTTTCGAGCACGGCGCGCGGCCGCAGGTGGTGGTTTCCGACATCCGCATGCCGGGCAAAAGCGGCCTCGACCTGCTGCGCCACGTCAAGGAGCACTACCCGGATCTGCCGGTCATCATCATGACCGCCTATTCCGATCTCGATTCGGCCGTGGCGGCTTTCCAGGGCGGCGCCTTCGAGTACCTGCCCAAGCCTTTCGACGTCGATCAGGCCGTGGATTTGGTGCGCCGGGCGATTACCCAGGCGTCGCACCAGAATGGTGCAGCAGAGCAAGCCAGCGTCGTACCCGAGATCCTGGGTCAGGGCGCGGCGCTGCAGGAAGTCTTTCGCGCCATCGGCCGGCTGTCGCAGTCGCACGCCACGGTGCTGATCAACGGCGAGTCCGGTACCGGCAAGGAACTGGTGGCGCGCGCCCTGCACCGGCACAGCCCGCGCAAGGATGCGCCCTTCATCGCCATCAACACCGCGGCGATACCGCGCGACCTGCTCGAATCCGAATTGTTCGGCCACGAAAAGGGCGCTTTCACCGGCGCCGCCGCGCTGCGCCGCGGACGCTTCGAGCAGGCCGACAACGGCACCCTGTTCCTCGACGAAATCGGCGACATGCCGGCGGAATTGCAGACGCGGCTGTTGCGTGTACTTTCCGACGGCAACTTCTACCGCGTCGGCGGCCACCAGCCGGTCAAGGCCAACGTGCGCGTGATCGCCGCGACCCACCAGGATCTCGAAGGGCGGGTCAAGGCCGGCCTGTTCCGCGAAGACCTGTTCCACCGCCTTAACGTGATCCGCCTGCGCCTGCCGCCGCTGCGCGAACGGCGCGACGACATCCCGCTGCTGGCCCGGCATTTCCTGCAGAAAAGCGCCCAGGAGCTCGGCGGCGAACCCAAACGCCTGACCGATGCGGCGCTCAAGTACCTGCAGGGGCTGGATTTCCCCGGCAACGTGCGGCAACTGGAAAACCTCTGCCACTGGCTGACCGTGATGGCGCCCGGCCAGAGCGTGGACATTCCGGATCTGCCCGCCGAACTGCGCGAGGGTCAGGACGGTGTCGCGCGCCGCGACCTGCCGGCGAGCTGGAGCGCGGCACTGGGCGGCGAAGCCGACCGCTTGCTGGCCGCGGCGCCCGGCCAGGTTTTCGATCAGCTCAACCGCGAGTTCGAAGCCACCCTGATCCGGCGCGCCCTGAATGCCACCGGCGGACGCCGCATCGATGCCGCGCAACTGCTCGGCATCGGGCGCAACACCATTACGCGCAAGATCCAGGAACTCGGCCTGGACGAGCTCAAGGCCGAGGAGGGCTGACGCGCCGCGGCGGCTTCAAGTATAGTCAGCATGACCAGGCCGGCCCTGCCGGCAACCCACTGTCATCGGGGATCGATCATGCCTGCCACCATTGCCGCCATCGCCGCCAAGCTGGGAAATGCCGCGCGCCGTTTCGATATCGACCTGCTGCCCAGTTGCGATTCGACCAATGCGGTGTTGCTGGCCCGCGCCGAGGCCGGCGCCCCGTCCGGCACCGTCGTCATCGCCGAGCAGCAGACCGCCGGCCGCGGCCGGCGCGGCCGCAGCTGGTTTTCCAGCCCCGGCGACAGCCTGACCTTTTCGCTGCTCTGGCGCTTTGCGCCGGGCACCGCACCGGCCGGCCTCTCGCTCGCCGCCGGCGTCGCCGTGGCCCGTGCGCTGCAGAAAGTTGGCGCTGGCGATACGGCGCTGAAATGGCCCAACGACATCCTCAAGGAGGGGCGCAAGCTCGGCGGCATCCTGGTCGAGCTGGTGCCCGGTGCGCCGCATGCCGCCGTGATCGGCATCGGCATCAATCTGCAACTGCCGCCAGGCATGCCCGACGAGGTGCGCGCCGCCTCGGCCGCCATCGGCGCGATCGACGCGGCCGACAGCGACGCGCTGTATGCCGCCATGCTCGGCGAACTGCTGGCCACGCTGGAAAGCTTCGGCAGCGAGGGTTTCGCCGCACTGCGCGCGGAATGGCTGGCGCGCCATGCCTTTCAGGATGTCCCGGTGAGCATAGCCAGCGATTTCGGCCCTCCCGTCCTCGGCATCTGCCGCGGCGTCGATGGCGACGGCGCGCTGCTGCTGGACGTCGACGGCCGCCGCGAGCGCATCCTGTCCGGCGAAGTCTCGCTGCGCCGCGCCTGATCCGCGATGTTGCTTTGCCTCGATGCCGGCAACACGCGACTGAAGTACGGCCTCCGGGACGACAGCGGCTGGCGCCTGCAGGGCGCACTCGCCTACCCGGACTTCGACGACCTGGCCGCACAGTTGCCGCAGCAGCCGCGCCGCATCGTGGCCTGCAACGTGGCCGGCGAAGCGATCCGCCTGCGCATTGCGGCACTGGCCGGCAGCCTCGATGTGCCGTTGGCCTGGCTGATCGGTTCGGCCACGGCCTGCGGCGTGACGAACGGCTACGACACGCCGCAGCAACTCGGCGCCGACCGCTGGGCGGCGCTGATCGGGGCGCGGGCGCTGCACGCGGGGCCGGCCGTGGTGGTGATGGCCGGCACGGCGACCACGATCGATGCGCTCGACGGCCAGGGCCTGTTTCGCGGCGGCCTGATCCTGCCCGGCCTGGCCCTGATGCGCGCCGCGCTGGCGCGCAACACCGCCGATCTGCCGCATGCCGCCGGCCATTACCGGGCGCAGCCGACCAACACCGACGATGCCATCGTCAGCGGTGCGATCCATGCGACGCTGGGCGCCATCGCCCGCATCCATGCGACGCTCGGCGAGGACGCGCTGTGCCTGCTTGCGGGCGGCGCGGCGCACGAGCTGGCGCCGCACCTGGGCCTGCCCTTGCGCCTGATCGACAATCTGGTGCTGGAAGGCCTGGCGCGTTACAGCACCGCCGTCGCGGCATAAGGCAGCCACACCTGGTTCAACTGCGGATGGCGCAGGCCTGTTCGTCCGCGTCGAGCGGCTCGAACCAGCCCAGTTGCCGGTCGACTATCGCGGCAGTCGCTTCCGAAGCGTCGTCGCTGCGCGCGCCGAGGCGGCGGCGCAGTTCGGCGGCGGGCGCCGCGGTGGCGAGGATGGCGAAACCGACGCCGAGTTCTTCCGCCAGCCTGCGGAAGGCCGCGCGTTCCTCGCGCCGCAGAAAGGCGGCATCGACGATCACCGGCCAGCCGGCAGCGAGCAACTGGCGCGCCAGCTCGTGCAGCCGCGCGTAGGTGCGCGTGGTGGCCTGTTCGGTGTAGATGCCGGCGTCGGGCGCCGAGCCGCTGGCGGCCAGCGGCGCCAGCCCGAACAGGCGCTTGCGTTCGACGTCGGAGCGCAGGCGCACCACGCTGCCGGCCGCTGATCCGCCCGGGTCGAGCAGGCGCGCCGAACTGGCCGTGGTCTTGCCCGAGCCCGACAGGCCGCAGGTGATCAACAAAGTTGGCGCTGGCGGTACGGCGAGCTGCCACGCCAGCCGCAGATACGCGCCGGCGGCATCGAGCCCGGCCTGCCGCTGCGCGCCGGCCTGCTGGCCGGCGCGCAGAGCCGCGACCTTGGCGCGCACCACGGCGCGGTACACGGCATAGAAGCGCAGCACGGTCATGGACCCGAAATCGCCGCCGATTTCCAGCCATGCATTCAGCAGCCAGGCCGCGAGCCCCGGGCGCCGGTGGTCGAGCAGGTCGGTCCAGACGAAGGCGATTTCGCTGATCACGTCGCTCCAGCGGAAATCCTCGTTGAATTCGATGCAGTCGAAGGGTGTGACAGTTCCGTCGATCAACACCAGATTGCCCAGGTGCAGGTCGCCGTGGCCTTCACGCACGCGACCGCCGGCCTTGCGCGCAGCGAAGTCGCCGGCGCGGCGCAGGAACTCCGCGTCGGTCCACCGTGCCAGTTGTTCGACTTGCGGCTGGGCTTGGGCCGGCAGCAACTGGCGCAGCTCGGCGAAATTTTCCTGCGCCGCCGCCAGCACCTGCTGCGGCGCGCCGAATCGCGTCTCGGCCGCGGCGACCGCCGCGGCCTGGTGGAAGGCCCAGAGCGTGGCCGCGAGTTGCGTCAGCTGTGCCGGTAGCAGTTCGCCGCGCGCAGCGACCCGGTCGAGGCGGCCGCACTCGTCGAAGCGTCGCATGCGCACCGCCCATTCGATCGCCGGTGTCGCGCCCAGATGCGGCTGCTGCGGACTGCCGCCGATCGGCACCAAGTCGAGATACAGCGCCGGCGCAAGCCGCCGGTTGAGCGCCAGCTCGGCACGGCAGCAGGCCTCGCGCCGCGCCAGCGTGCCGTAATCGAGGAAAGGCAGGACGATCGGTTTCTTGATCTTGTAGGCGAATTCGCCCGCCAGCAGCAGCCACGAGGCATGGGTTTCGACCAGTTCGACGCTGGCAGCAGGATGCGGGTAGCGGCGCGGTTCCAGCAGTGCCGCGATCAGGAGTGGCAGGGCAGGGGACGGGGTCGCCATGATTGCCTTGGCTCGGGGCCGGGTTTCCGTGTCAGCGTGCTCAGTGCGGACTGTCTTCGCGCATGCAGGCCGGAAGTTCGATCTCGATCAGTTCGCCGTCGGTGCCGCCCAGCGCCACGCTGCCGCCCATGTCGCCGACGCGTCGAATGGCTATTTCCAGCCGATCGGCGGACAGCGGGTCGTCCTCCGGTGGCGACGTTGCGGCGGCGGTTGCCGCTTCGGAGCGGATGCGGATGCGCACGCCCTTGCTGCACGGCGCGGTGTCGACAACGATGTGTCCGTGCCGGGTCGGCAGCAGATTCATCAGGACTTCCTTCAGGTAATCGGGAATCAAGTCGCACCACGGCAGGTTTTCGCCGGGGTGGAATTCGATGGGGCTGCGGAAGCGGCGGTCGAAGCTGAAGAAATAGCAGACGGCCTCGATCAGCGGATTGACGTTGGCAAACTCGGGTTGGTCGCTGGCCGCGGCGAAGGCGTTTATCTGGCGGGTCATCTGGAACACGCGGCGGCTCTGCTCGCGTATTTCCCGGGCGACGTCGGCCGGGTCCTTGCCGGTCAGCTGCGGGTCGGCCAGCTCCTCGGCGAGGGAGGCGATCACGGTCAGGGCGTTGCCCGTCTCATGCGAAACATTGGCTGCCATGGTGGACATCGCCGCCATCTTTTCCCTGTGCCAGAGCCGCTCGCGCGCTGCAGCCTGTTCCCGCACCTGCATCTGCTCATCGATGATGTCCTGTCCGCGCTTGACGATGTACAGCAGCGTGACGAACAACAGTACCAGCAAGGCGCCGACGATATTCAGTACGCTGGACGCGTTCGCGGCGACGATCTCAACATTGTGTTTCGACGCCTGCTCGACCTTCCCTTGGTTGGCGGCCACCAGGCCGGCAAGCTGCGCGGAACTGGTCTTGACCTGCTCCAGCATCGGCGTGACGTCGGCATAGATCTCGAAAACGCCGACGACCTCCTGGCTGCCGTGGCGGCGCATCGGGATATAGCTGGAGAGCAGATCGCGGTGCTCGACTATCCCCTCGAAGCTGCTGAACTGGTTGCGATGGGTCAGCTCGCTGGCGGCTTTGCCCGTCGCGGCCGACCGCCAGCCGGCATTGGCGGCCTTGTCCTCGCCGATGTTGCGGTGATCCGATGAATAGACGGTGAAGCCGCGCAGATCGAAGACCTTGATCTTGAACACGTTGCTGTTGCGCATGACGGCGATTGCACGCCGGTCCAGCGCGGCGAAGCCGGGCTGCGACCGGATCTTCAGCCCCAGTTCGGCGAAGCATTCCTGGCGTGCGTCGGTTGCCGCGCTCGTTGCCGTCTTCTCGGCCATCGCCCTGCAGCGATCCAGCGAAATCGGTTGAACCCGTTTCACCAGCGGCGCGAAATCGGACTCCCACAGGGCATTGGCAAAGAGCTGCGTCAGGTTGACGTTGGCAATTTCCTGTGCCGTCACCAGATTCTTCCGCGCTGTCTGCTCGGTTTCGATCGCGAGTTCGGCCTGGGCGTCCCTGAAGAACTTCGATTGACCCTGCTGCACTTGCTTGAAAAAGGCGAGTTCCCTTTCCTCGAGCAGATACAGGGCAATGCCGACGATCAGGAAGGAAGCCAGTCCCGCCATCGTGAAATAGCGCAGCAGGCGGAACCGGGATCGATTCGGCATCACGGAACTGAGGGAAGGCTTCCCTGCCTGGTTGGCGCCAAAACTCATGGCTTTTCGTTTCTCTGCTCTACAGCCTGATGGCACGCGTCACGCCAAACCGAAATGTCTGGCCCTGCGCGGCAATTCTGTCGTGCCGGCGCGGAAGGAATGTCTGCTGTCTCGTCGGTCCGCCGCGGGTCAAGACAGAACGACCGACCGAAGAAACGCGACGTGGGAAGTACTTGTTCAAGTTTAAAGCAGAATCGGAAGTGCTTTCGTCGACGAATCGCATTCGCAACTTTGGATTTCATTGTGAGCCATCGAAATGCGAATGCATTGACAAACATCAATGTCATGATAGTTTGAAAATACGGCAGCGAATCGCGATCGAGCCGGCCATGCCTTGCGGCAACCCGGCTGGCGCCGACAATATGCCGTTGCGTGTGTGATAACGCACAGGTTTTTGCGCAGGCGGCGCGCATACTCGCGAGGGCCTTGGCCCTGGCGGCGGGGCCTTTAATCATGATCTACGGAGAATAGTCATGCGAACCATGCTGCAGAAAAAAGTTGCGCTGGCCCTGTTCGTGAGCGGCATCTTTGCCGCCAGTCCGGTGTTCGCCGACAAACCGGATTGGGCAGGCAATGGCAAACCGGGAAAGCAGGCCAAGGAATCCAAGTCGCGCAATGACGGCCGGCGCGACGAAGGCCGCGACGGGCGGGGGAAAACCTATTTCAACGATCAGCAACGCGTCGTCGTGCGCCAGTATTACGAGGAAAGCTTCCGTTCCGGACGCTGCCCGCCCGGGCTGGCGAAGAAGCATAACGGTTGCCTGCCTCCCGGTCAGGCCAAGAAGTGGGTGCAGGGGCGGCCATTGCCGCGCGACGTGATTTATTACGACCTGCCGCCGCAGGTGGTGGTGAGCCTCGGGGTACCGCCGGCCGGTCACAAGTATGTGCGCGTCGCCACCGATATCCTGCTGATCGCGGTCGGTACCGGCATGGTGGTCGACGCCATTGCCGATCTCGGCAACATGTAAGTTCGGCAGTCCGTAAGCTTGCCCGACCGGCCGGCGACGTGGTCGCCGTGCCGCCAGCGCCAACTCTTGCGCTTCGGGAGTATTTCTGGCCCAGGGGTTGACATGAACGAACGATCGTTCTATAAAGTCGCCATGGGCAAAGGCGAACAAACACGGCAGGCAATCCTCGACGAGGCGTTCTCGATGGCAAGTCGCATCGGCGTCGGGGCCTTGAGCATCGGCGTACTCGCCGAACGTACGCGCATGTCGAAGAGCGGCTTGTTCGCCCATTTCGGCTCGAAAGAGGAATTGCAACTGGCGGTGTTGCGCGAATCCCAGGCGCGCTTCGCCGAAGTCGTATTGCGTCCGGCCTTGCGCCTGCCGCGCGGTCTGGGGCGCTTGCGCGCCATGGTGATCAACTGGCTGGACTGGACCCGCGCGGTGAACCTGCCCGGTGGCTGCGTGATCAATGCCGCCGCGCTGGAATTCGACGACCAGCCGGGACCCTTGCGCGATGAGGTCAGGAACAGCCTGCTGGCGTTGCGCCGCACTCTGGCCGAGACGGTGGCCAAGGCCGTGGAAACCGGCGAACTGCGGCCGGATATCGACATCGAGCAGTTTGTATTCGAACTCAACGGGATTTACCAGGCGACACAGCAGAACCGCCGCCTGTTCAGCGACCCCGATGCGGACCGCCGGGCGCTGGCGGCATTCGACCGACTGGTCCGCGACCATGCCGTAATCCAGCAGAAGGAGTAGTCATGGAACTGAATCTCAAGGCCGCTTTTTTTTGGCCAACAAAACGTACGATCGTTCGTTCTGTCAAGTTCTCGGCAGGGCTGTATTTGCAGCGCGCGGTTTTTCGCGTGTTGTGGCAAGTCTCCCCCCAGCGCGCCATCGCGCGGGCCATGCGCCTGATGCTGACGCCGCCGCGCCAAGCCTTTTCCGACGCCGAGCTGCTGACCCTGGAAGAAGCCAGCCTGCTGCCGGTACCGCTGATTTCGGGCCGCCTGATCGCCTGGCGCTGGGGTCGTGTCGCCGATCCGGCGGTCGTACTGGTGCATGGCTGGGGCGGGCGTGGCACCCAGTTGCGCGGTTTCATCGCGCCGTTGCTCAGACAGGGATTTTCGGTGGTGGCCTTCGATGCGCCGGGGCATGGCATGACTGGCGGCCGGGAATCGTCGCTGCCCCACATCCGGCAGGCACTCGACGCGGTGCTGGATCATCTGGGAGCGGTGCACGCCATCATCGGCCATTCGGTCGGCGGCGCCGTGGCGGCGGGCGCTCTGGCGCGCCGCCCGGCGATTGGCAGTGCGGTGCTGATCGCGCCCCCCGCCAGCCTCGCGGCATCTTCGCGTCGCATGGCCGAAAAGCTGGCCTGGCCTGAGCCGTTGCGCGCCGCGATGCAGCGCCGCATCGAGTATCGCTTCGGCGTGGACTGGAGCGAGTTCGAGGCCGAACGCGTCACAGGCGAGCAGCCCATGCTGGTGATTCACGATCGAGAGGATCGCGAGGTGCCCTTCAGCGACGGTCGCCGTCATGTGCTCAACTGGCCCGGCGCCCGCCTGCAGGCGACCCGAGGCCTGGGGCATCGGCGCCTGCTCGAAGATCCGGCCGTGATCGAGGCGGCGGTCGATTTCATCTCCGGAGTCCGGTCGTGAGCGCCCGCCAGCCCTGGGCCGTCGATTTCCTCGCGGCCCAAGTCAGGACCGCCGACGCCGGCGATTGCGAGCAGGTGGCCGATTTTCTCGCTGCGATGGACCGTGCCGGGCTTTACCAGCGCCACTTTTCCCATGGCGATGCACCCAACCTGGCACTGTTGCGGCGCCTCGAGGCCGTCGAGCAGCGCGATCGCGTCGCAGTGCTGGCAGTCGGCCGCGATGGCGCGGTGCTGGGTCACGGCGAGTATGTCGCGACGGACGGCAAGGCCGAGTTCGCGCTCATGGTCCTGCCCCAGCATCGCGCCCAGGGCATCGGCGGCGGCCTGCTGCAGGCCTTGCTGGAGATCGCCCTTGCCGTCGGCCAGAAAGAGATGCACGGCATCATCCAGGCCGGCAATACGCAAGCCTTGAAGCTGACGCTGAACCATGGCTTCCGCGTCATTCCCGGCGATGATCCGACGGCCGTGATAGTCTCGCGCCAACTGAGGCCGGCCACGCTTGCAGACCCGGCCGGCGCCGATTGCAACTCTGCCCCGTATTCGTTTCCGCCAATTCGCCATGACCCTGACCGAACTCCGCTACATCGTCGCCCTGGCCCGGGAGCGCCACTTCGGGCGCGCGGCGGACAAATGCAATGTCTCGCAGCCGACGCTGTCGGTGGCGGTCAAGAAGCTTGAGGACGAACTCGGCATCGCCTTGTTCGAACGCAGTTCCGGCGACGTTCGCGCGACGCCGATCGGCACCCAGGTGGTGGCCCAGGCCGAGCGCGTCCTGGCCGAAGCAGCGCGGGTGGCAGAGGTCGCCGCGAGTGGCAGGGACCCGCTGTGCGGACCCTTGCGTCTCGGCGTGATCTACACCATCGGCCCCTGGCTGCTGCCGGCGCTGGTGCCGCGCGTCAGGGAGCGTGCGCCGCAGATGCCGCTGTACATTGCCGAGGGCTACACCGAAAACCTGCTGGAAAGGCTCAAGTCTTCCGAGCTCGACGTGTTGGTGCTGGCGCTGCCGATCGAGGAACCCGGGCTGGTCGTCCAGCCGATTTATGAAGAGGATTTTCGCACCCTGGTGCCGGTCGCCCATCCCTGGGCCCGGCTCAAGTCCTTGCGCCCCGAGCAGTTGCTCGACGAACCACTGCTGATGCTGGGCGCCGGCAACTGCTTTCGCGATCAGGTGCTCGACCTCTGCGCCCGTGCCAGTCGCGGCGAGTCGCCGCAGGTGCTGGAAGGCAGCTCGCTGGAAACGATACGCCACATGGTCTCGTCCGGCGTCGGCGTGACGGTGATGCCGGCCAGCAGCGTCGATGGCATTCCCGCCGACGATCCGCTGCTGCGCGTCAAGCCCTTCGTCGATCCGACGCCGACGCGCCGCGTCGGTCTGGTCTGGCGCTCCAGCTTCCCGCGGCACAAGGCCATCGACGTGATTCGCCAGGCGCTGCTCGACTGCCGCTTGCCAGGCACTCACGCGACGGCGCGATAGCTCGCGCCTATTGCGGCAGTCAAAAAATACAATTAGAACTTGTCGGGTTACTCGGCTAGAGTTTGCTCAGGTCCACGAGCTGATGTCTCAGTGACTTGGGGCCGTGCATGGACACGGCGCCTCCCATCCAACCAGAGGAGCAGAATTATGGAACTCAAGGGATCCAAGACCGAAGGCAACCTGAAAGCCGCATTTGCCGGCGAATCCCAGGCCAACCGGCGTTACCTGTATTTCGCGAACAAGGCCGACATCGAAGGCTACAACGATGTGTCCGCCGTGTTCCGCTCCACCGCCGAAGGCGAGACCGGCCATGCCCATGGCCACCTCGAATATCTCGAAACCTGCGGCGACCCGGCCACCGGCCTGCCTTTCGGCGAAACCGCCGCCAACCTGAAAACCGCGATTGCCGGCGAGACGCACGAGTACACCGACATGTACCCGGGCATGGCCAAGACCGCTCGCGACGAAGGCTTCGACGAAGTCGCCGACTGGTTCGAGACGCTGGCCAAGGCCGAGCGCTCGCATGCCAACAAGTTCCAAAGGACGCTGGACAGCCTGAACGGCTGATAAAACCCTGCGGACGGCACGCGGCCAGCCCGCGCGCCGTACCGCCAGCGCCTATTTTCACCCCCGCCCCAACACCCTTCCATCAGCAGCCAGCCCTGAGGACGCCATGCGCGAAGGCAACCTGGAAGCACCGACCCGACATCCGATAGCCTGGAAGGAACCCGAGTTCTACGACGAGGCGGCCTGCGAGAAGGAACTCGGCCGCATCTTCGACATCTGCCACGGTTGCCGCCGCTGCGTCTCGCTGTGCAATGCCTTTCCGACCCTGTTCGACCTGATCGACGCGGCGGGCGACGCCGAAACCGCCGGCGTGCCCAAACAGGAATTCTGGAAGGTTGTCGACCAGTGCTATCTGTGCGACGTCTGCTACATGACCAAGTGTCCCTATGTGCCGCCGCACGCCTGGAACCTGGATTTCCCGCACACCATGCTGCGCGCCAAGGCCATCCAGTACAAGACGGGCAAGATGAAGTTCCGCGACAAGCTGCTGACCTCGACCGAACTGGTCGGCACTCTGTCCTCGATTCCGGTGGTGGTTCATTTCGTCAACGCCGCCAACAGGAACGGTCCGGCGCGCGCCGTGCTGCAAAAAGTGCTCGGGGTGCAGAAGCAGCGCCAGTTGCCGGAGTTCGCCAGCGCCAACTTCCGCGCCAACGCATCGGTCAGCCACAACCATCCGGTACGCGAGGGTGAGCGCTCACCCGGGAAAGTCGCGGTGTTTTCCACCTGCTACGTCAATTACAACGAGCCGGGCTTGGGCCACGATCTGCTCAAGCTGCTCGAACACAACGAGATTCCCTACGTGCTGGTACAGGGCGAAACCTGCTGCGGCATGCCCAAGCTGGAGCTGGGCGACCTCGAAACCGTGGAGAAGTACAAGGAGCGCAACATCCCGCGCCTCTACGACCTGGCCCAGGCCGGCTACGCCATCGTGACCCCGGTGCCCTCCTGCACGCTGATGTTCAAGGCCGAGCTGCCGCTGCTGTTCGCCGAAGACGCGCGCTGCAAGGCGGTGTCGGACGCGATGTACGACCCGTTCGAGTACTTCGTGCTGCGCCACAAGGACGGCCTGCTCAAGACCGACTTCAAGGTGCCGCTGGGCCGCGTGTCCTACCACATCCCCTGCCATTCCCGCGTGCAGAACGTCGGCCGCAAGACCGAGGAAATGCTCAAGCTGACGGGTGCCACGGTGAATACCGTGGAGCGCTGCGCAGGCCACGACGGCACCTGGGGCGTCAAGGAAGAGTATTACGCGCTGTCGATGAAAATCGGCAAGCCGGTGTTCAAGGCCATGGCCAGGGACGAGCCGGACTACGTCAGTTCCGACTGCGCCATCGCCGGACGCCACATCCTGCAGGGCATGAACGAGGCCGGCGCTACCGGCAGGAAGGAAAAGCAGCATCCGCTGACCCTGCTGCGCATCGCGTATGGACTCAAATGAGGGGCTCGACTAATCCCGCCAGGGGATACCGTCTTCGCGTCCCGCGGAGACATAATTGGAAAGCGCAATGACCATCACCTGCCGCATTACACGAGATAGCCTGCTGACCCTCGAAGCCTATGCCAAGGCCCGCCCCGCGATGCGCGAGCAGGTCATGGCGCAGAAGAAGCTGCGCCGCGTCAAGCTCGGCGAGCACATCCTGCTGATTTTCGAGAACGAACTGCTGATCCGCTACCAGATCCAGGAAATGCTGCGCGTCGAGAAGATCTTCGAGGAAGACGGCATCCGGCACGAGCTGGAATCCTACGTGCCGCTGGTGCCGACCGGCAGCAACTTCAAGGTCACGATGCAGATCGAGTACGCCGACGAGCAGCAGCGTCACGAGATGCTGGGCAAGCTCAAGGGCGTCGAGGACCGCGTCTGGGTCCGCGTAGCCGGCTTCGACCCGGTGTTCGCCATCGCCGACGAAGACCTGGAGCGCGAAAACGAGCAAAAGACCTCGGCCGTGCATTTCCTGCGCTTCGAACTCTCGGCCGCCATGGTGGCCGCCATCAAGGGCGGCGCGGCACTGGCGGTGGGGGTCGATCACCCCCATTACACGGCATCGAGCGGCCCCCTGGCGGAACCGGTGCGCGCCTCGCTGGCTGCCGATTTGACCTGATGTTGTCCCGGGTTGACGCGGATCAGTTGATTTTTCCCGCCGCTCAACTACACTGCCCGCCTGCTTTTAGGGGTGTTACATGGCGGCAAAACCTCAACTCGTGTGTCCGGCCGGCAGTCTCGCGGCGCTCAAGGCGGCCGTCGATAACGGTGCCGACGACGTCTATCTGGGCTTTCGCAACGACACCAACGCGCGCAACTTCGCCGGGCTGAACTTCGACGAGAAAAGCCTGGCCGAAGGCATACGCTATGCCCACCAGCGTGGGCGCAAGGTACTGGCGGCGATCAACACCTACGCCCAGGCCGGGCGCTTCGCCGACTGGACGGCTTCGGTGGACAAGGCCGCGACGCTGGGCATCGACGCGGTGATCATCGCCGACCCGGCGGTGCTCGACTATGCGGCGCAGACCTACCCCAACATGCGCCGTCACCTCTCGGTGCAGGCCTCGGCCACCAGTTACGAGGCCATCAATTTCTGCCGCGAGAAGTTCGGCATCCAGCGCGCCGTGCTGCCGCGCGTGCTGACCCTGGCCCAGGTCGAGAACGTGATCCGCCACACCGAGGTCGAGATCGAGGTGTTCGGTTTCGGCAGCCTCTGCGTGATGAACGAGGGCCGCTGCTGGCTGTCGTCCTACGCCACGGGCGAGTCGCCCAACACGGTCGGCGCCTGCTCGCCGGCCAAGTTCGTGCAGTGGGAAAAGAAGCCGAACGAGATGGACGTGCGCTTGAACGGCATCCTCATCGATCGCTACGGCAACGACGAGAACGCCGGCTACCCGACCATCTGCAAGGGCCGCTTCGAAGTCGCAGGCGAGACCTACTACGCGATGGAAGAGCCGGCCAGCCTCAACGTGCTGGAAATGCTGCCCGAGATCATCCGCATCGGCGTCGCCGCGATCAAGGTCGAAGGCCGCCAGCGCAGCCCGACTTATGTCGCGCAGGTGACGCGCAACCTGCGCCAGGCGATTGACGCCGCCGCGGCTGCGCCCGAAAAGTTCGCCGTCAAGCCGGCCTGGATGGCCGAGCTGGGCAAGGTCGCCGAAGGCTCGCAAGTAACGCTCGGCGCCTATAACAGGCCGTGGCGCTGATGCAGATCACGCTCGGTCCCCTGCTGTTCTTCTGGCCCAAGGCCGAGGTCATGGAGTTCTATGCCCAGGCTGCGCAGCATCCGGCAATCGACCGCATTTACCTCGGCGAAGCGGTCTGCTCGCGCCGCCAGCAGTTGCGCACGGCGGACTGGATCGGCCTGGCGAAGGATCTGCGCGAGGCCGGCAAGGAAGTCGTGCTCACGGCGCAGGCGCTGCTCGAATCGGAAAGCGATCTCAAGGCCATGCGCCGCCTGATGGCCGATGCCGGCGGCCTGGTCGAGGCCAACGACCTCGGCGCGGTGAAAATGGCGCAGGACCAGGGCCTTGGCATCGTCGCCGGGCCCCATCTCAATATCTACAACGAGCGCACGCTGGCCTTCTTTGCCGCTCAGGGCGTCCAGCGCTGGCTGCCGCCGCTGGAAGTGTCCGGCAGCGTGATCGAGACCCTGCACCAGAGTCGTCCGGCCGGCATGGAAACCGAGGTGTTCGCCTTCGGCAAGCTGCCGCTGGCCTTCTCGGCACGCTGCTTCACGGCGCGCCATTACGGCCTCAACAAGGACGATTGCCAGTTCAAGTGCCTCGACCATCCCGAAGGCATGCTGGTCGATACCCGCGAAGGGCAGCACTTTTTGACCCTCAACGGGATCCAGACCATGTCGGCGCAGACCTATAGCCTGCTGGCGCAGATGCCTGAGCTGCTGGCGCAGGGCATCGACGCTGTGCGCATCAGCCCGCAGCCGGCACATACTTTCGATATTCTCGATGCCTTCGATCAGGCCCGCCACGGGCAGCCGGCCGCCGATCAGGCAAGCTGGGCGCCCGCGGGTCTGGTCAACGGTTTCTGGTTCGGTCGTGCCGGCACCGCGCACCAGTCCGCCTGAAGCGAAGTTCAAAGGAGTCCCGATGGCCAATGCCTTGAAACTTCCAACGATTCCGCCTTTCACCCTGCCGTCCCTGGTGGCCCGGCTCGGCGCGCGCCTGCCGCAATGGCCGCACTCGATGAATCTGGCGCTGGCGCTGAATGCGGCGAAGAAACTGGGTGTGCTGCCGGAAGACACACTGCAGCAGATCGAGGGCCGCAGTTTCCGCGTCACGGTGCTCGACACCGGCATGGTGGCCGACTTCACCTACCGCCAGGGCAGTTTCCGTCCGATTTACATGGCTTCCGGCCAGCCCGACCTGCACTTCACGGCGCGGCTTTCGGCTTTTCTGCAGATGGTCAGCCGGCAGGAAGATCCCGATACCCTGTTCTTCAATCGCAGCCTGAGCATCGAGGGCGACACCGAGCTCGGCCTGCGGGTCAAGAACATGCTCGACGCCCTGGAATGGCCGCGCTTGTCCTGGCAGGGCCTGCGCCCGACCTTTCTCAAGAGCTGATCCGCGCAGCGGAGCGCAATAGCCGGTCGCTATCGATCGGATTGAAATATCTCATTGGATCGGCGTGCCGGAAGCCCCTAATATGGGCTTCCCCTAACCCCAACCAGAGAAAAAATGAAGACGTGGCAATGTGTTGTTTGCGGCTGGGTCTATGACGAAGCCGCCGGTGACGCCGACCATGGTCTCGCTCCCGGCACCCGCTGGGCCGATGTTCCAGACAGCTTCGTCTGCCCCGAGTGCGGGGTGGCGAAGCACGAATTCGTCATGATGGAGTTCTGAGGCCGGAAGTCGGCGCTGGCAGGACGGCGAAGTAATTCACGTTCCTGCAGGTCGGCTGTGTTACAGTCCGCCCCGCTTCACCTCCTCAGCGACCGCGCCCCAGTCTGCCGGTCGTGCCTGAATGGCGACACCAAGTCGCATCGAAGGTTACACCCCATAGAAGTTCCGCCCAGATTGGCCTGCAACATTGCGGGGGTCGGCTTCAGAGGTATTCAACATGCAGTTCTCCGAACTCGGCCTGTCGGCCGAGCTCCTGCGCGCCATTGGCGAGCAGGGCTACACCACGCCCACCCCTGTGCAACAGCAGGCCATTCCCCACATTCTTGCCGGCCGCGACCTCGAAGCCCTGGCCCAGACCGGCACCGGCAAGACCGCGGCCTTCGTGCTGCCGATCCTGCAGCGCCTGACCAATCCGCTCACCAGTCCGTTGCAGAAGGTCACCCACACCGCGCCGCGCGTGCTGGTGCTGGTGCCGACCCGCGAACTCGCCGCGCAGGTGCTCGAAAGCGTGCGCCTCTATGGCGCCCACACCGGCCTGCGCAGCCTCGCCGTGTTCGGCGGCGTCGGCATCAACCCGCAGATCCAGACCATGCGCCGCGGCATCGACATCCTGGTCGCCACCCCCGGCCGCCTGCTCGATCACCTCGGCCAGCGCACCGTCGACCTGTCGAAAGTGCAGACCCTGGTACTCGACGAAGCCGACCGCATGTTCGACATGGGCTTCATCCGCGACATCCGCCGCATCATCGAGCGCCTGCCCCGGGAACGGCAGAACCTGATGTTCTCCGCCACCTTCGCCGCCGAAGTGCGCGAACTGGCCCACACCGTGCTGAAGAATCCCGCCATGGTCGAGGTCGCGCGGCGCAATGCACCGGCCGAACTGGTCTCGCATTCGGTGATCAAGGTCGATCAGGACAAGAAGCGCGACCTGCTGCTGCATCTGTTCGCCGCCCACGGCTGGCATCAGGTGCTGGTGTTCTGCCGCACCAAGCACGGCTCCGACGCGCTGGCCAAGAAGCTGGAGCAGGCCGGCGTGCGCACCGCGGCGCTGCACGGCAACAAGTCGCAGAACGCCCGCACCCGCGCCCTGGCCGACTTCAAGTCGGGCAAGCTGGCGGCGCTGGTCGCCACCGACATCGCGGCCCGCGGCCTCGACATCGATTCCCTGCCGCGCGTGGTGAATTTTGAACTGCCCAACGTGCCGGAAGACTACATCCACCGCATCGGCCGCACCGGTCGTGCCGGCGCCAGCGGCGAGGCGCTGAGCCTGGTCAGCAGCGACGAGCGCATCCAGTTGCGCGACATCGAGCGCCTGCTGAAGCGCGAGATCGAAACCTCGATCATGCCCGGCTTCGAGCCGCAGCACACGCATTCCGTGCCGCGCCCCGCTGCAGGACGCCCTTCCGCGCCAAAGCCGGCCCAGGCCCGCGCACGAACAGGTGCGGGCAACCGCAGTGGCGCACCGCGTCCGGCCCATTCCGGCACCGGCGGCGCCAAGCCGGCCAGCCATCACAGCGGACAGCGGCATCGCTGAGAGTCTTGCGCTACGCAGCAAACAACAAGGCCCCGCACGGGGCCTTGTTGTTTTGTTCAAACGCAGTCCGAGTCGATCAGGGGCCGGTCCGGTGCGTCGACACCGGGATTGCCATGCCCGTTCCCGGCTCAGAAGCGCTCGAAATCGCCGTCGGCCGATACCACGGCCGGCGCGCGCGGGGCGCGCCGCGCAGGTGCGGCGGCCGTCCTTGCGGGCGGACGTGGCGGCGTGTCGTCAGCGCCAACTTTCGCGTCGACAGTGCCGCCGCCCGGCGGCTCGATCTTGAAGAACTCCATCAGCGCCTGCAGTTGCGCGGCCTGGCCGCCCATTTCCTCGGCGGTGGCGGCGAGTTGCTCGGAGGCCGAAGCGTTCTGCTGCGTGGCCTGGTTCAGCTGGCCCATGGCGCCGTTGATCTGG
>JACPUD010000098.1 GCA_016192435.1 Rhodocyclales bacterium
GATGCGATTGCCGCCAAAGCCAGGGCCGAAGCCTCGCTCGCCGAACTCAAGGAGAACAAGCAGCGCCTCAAGCTGGCATTAGAGGCCGCCAATCAGGGCATCTACGATTTCAACATGCAAACCGGCGAGATCATCGTCAGTCCCGAGTACGCCACGATCCTGGGCCACGACCCGGCCGGCTTCCATGAAACCAGAGCCGGCTGGCTCGAACGCCTGCATCCCGACGATTACCCGCAGGTCGTACAGCAGTATCGCGACTACCTGGCCGGCAAGCTTCCGGAATACCGCGTCGAGGCCCGCCAGAAAACCCGTGCCGGCGACTGGAAATGGATACTGACGCTGGGCCGCGTGGTAGCCCGCGATGATGCGGGGCGGCCCCTCCGCATGCTCGGGACCCACACCGACATCGACCAGCAGAAGCGGGCCGAGGCGGAGCGGCACGCCCTGGAACTGCGCTATCGCGAGCTGTTCGACGCCAACCCGCATCCGATGTGGGTCTACGACCTGGAGACGCTGGCCTTCCTGGCGGTCAATGATGCGGCGGTCGCGCATTACGGCTACAGCCGCGCCGAGTTCCTGGCGATGACCATCCGGGACATCCGTCCGGCGCAGGACGTGCCGGCCATGCTGATGGCGGTCGAGAGTAGCCGCGAGGGTTTGAACGAGTCCGGCGTCTGGCGGCATTGCCGCAAGGACGGCAGCGAGATGCTGGTCGAGATCGCATCGCACCCGCTGGATTTCGGCGGCCGTCGCGCGCGGGCCGTGCTCGCCCACGACGTCACCCAGGCCAGGCAGGTCGAGGCCGCGCTGCGCAAGAGCGAGCAGATGTTCCGCGCGCTGTTCGACAACAACATGGACGCCGTGCTGCTGACGACCCCGGAGGGCGCGATCCTGGCCGCCAACCACGAGGCGCAGCAGCTGTTTGGCCGCAGCGAAGCGGAATTGCGCGCCGTCGGGCAAGAGGGCGTGGTCGACGCATCCGATCCGCGACTGGCGGCGGCCCTGGCCGAGCGCAATGGCAAAGGTCGCTTCCGCGGCGAACTGACCCTGATCGATGCCGGCGGCAGACGATTCTCTGCCGAGATTTCGTCGATAGTGTTCACCGCGAGCGACGGCCGGTCGATGACCAGCCTGATCGTGCGCGACATCACCGAGCGCAAGCTGGCCGCGGAAAAGGACCAGCAGCAGCTCAAGGAACTGCGGCAATGGTATGAGCTGACGCTGGGCCGCGAGAGCCGGGTCCTGGAACTCAAGACCGAGGTCAATACGCTGTTGCGCAGCCTCGGCACAGCACCGCGTTACGCCAGTGTCGAGGCGGGCGAAGCCGGCGCCGATGGGGGCAACTGATGGAGGAGGACTGACGGAATGCAGGAATTCTTGAGCAGTTGGGGCAGTGCGTCGGGCTTCATACCCCACGGCCATTGCTACCTTTGGACGCCGGCACTGTTGTGGACCTATGTGCTTGCCGAAGGCGTCATCGTCCTGGCCTACTTTTCGATTCCGTTGGGACTCATGTATTTCGTCAGGAAGCGCAGGGATTTCCAGTTCAACTGGATTTTCGTGTTGTTCTCGCTGTTCATCTTTGCCTGCGGCACGACCCACCTGATGGGCATCTGGACCATCTGGAATCCCGATTACTGGCTGGATGCTGCGATAAAGGCGGGGACGGCAACGGTGTCGCTGATCACCGCGGTACTGCTTTGGCCATTGATTCCCAAGGCGCTGAAACTGCCGAGCACCAAGCAACTGGAAGACGCGATCCGGCAGTTGCAGGACGAAGTGGCGCGGCGCACCGCCGCCGAGGCGGAACTGGCGAGCAGCAACCAGGCCTTGAAGCAGCGTGGCCATCAGCTCGATGCGGCCAACCAGGAACTGCAGGCCTTTGCCTACTCCGTGTCGCACGACCTGCGGGCGCCGCTGCGCGGCATCGACGGCTGGAGTCTGGCGCTGGCCGAGGATTACGGCGCGCAACTGGACGAAAAGGCGCGCGAGTATCTGCGCACCATTCGCGCCGAAACGCAGCGCATGGGCCGGCTGATCGAAGACCTGCTGGCGCTGTCGCAGGTCACCCGGGCCGAAATCGCGGTGCAGCCGGTCGATCTGAGCGCCCTGGCGCAGACCATTGCCGAGCGTTGCCGACAGGCCGCACCCGGGCGCAGCATCGACTTCAAAATCCAGCCCGGCCTGGCGGCGACCGGCGATGTGCAATTGCTGGAGATCGCGCTGACCAACCTGTTCGACAACGCCTGCAAATTCACCGGCACCCGCAGCAAGGCCCGCATCGAGTTCGGCTGCGAGAGCCGCGAGGATTTGCAGACGGGTTCGCGCCAGACCATCTATTTTGTGCGCGACAATGGGGTAGGCTTCGACATGGCGCACGCCCAGCGTCTGTTCGGCGCTTTTCAGCGACTGCACAAGGTCAGCGAGTTTCCCGGCACCGGCATCGGCCTGGCCACGGTGCAGCGCATCATGCATCGCCATCAGGGCGGAGCCTGGGCCGACGCTACAATCGGCCAGGGCGCGACGTTCTACTTCACTTTGACGGAGGCAGCATGACGAGCCAGGTGATACTGCTGGTCGAGGACAATCCGAGCGACATCGGCCTGACCAGGCGGGCCATGGAGAAGAGCGGCATCAGCAATCCATTGGTGGTGGCCGAGGACGGCCAGGACGCGCTGGACTATATCTTCTGCACCGGCCCTCACGGCGCACGCGAAATTGCCGACACGCCCCTGCTGGTGCTGCTCGACCTCAAGCTGCCGCGCGTGGATGGCCTGGAGGTATTGCGCCGGATCCGCGCCGATCCGCGCACCCGGCGCATCCCGGTGGTGATCCTGACATCCTCCGGCGAGGAACGCGACATCTCCGCCGGCTATGACAACGGCACCAACAGCTATATCCGCAAGCCGGTGGATTTTCACCAGTTCGCCGAGGTCATCAGGCAGCTCGGCATGTATTGGCTGGTGGTCAACCAGCCGCCGCCCAGATGCTGATTCCAGTGAGCGCATTCCGATGAGCATTGCCAGCACGCCGCTATCCATCCTGATAGTCGAAGATTCAGCCAGCGATGCGGGCCTGATGGTGCACCAGTTGCAGAAAGCCGGCTTTGCGGTCGCGCACCAGCGTGTGGACGCCGCGGCGGCGATGCGCGACGCGCTGCATGCGCAGGCCTGGGATGTCGTGCTGTCGGATTTCCACATGCCGGATTTCGGCGCGGCCGAAGCCCTGGCGCTGGTGCAGGAGAGCGGGCTCGACATTCCCTTCATCGTGGTCTCGGGAGTGATCGAGGAAATGCCGGCGATCGAACTGATGCGCCGCGGCGCGCACGACTATCTGATGAAAAGCGATCTCGCACGCCTGGCTTCGGCGGTGCAGCGCGAGCGGGTGGAAGCGCGCGGACGGCAGCAACGGCGCCAGGCGGAAACGGCACTGCAGGAAAGCGAGGCGCGCTTCAAGGCGATTGCCGATTCGGCCAGCGATGCCATCGTCAGTGTGGATTCGGCCGACGCGATCAGTTTTTTCAGTCGCGGCGCGGAGCGCATGTTCGGTTATGCGGCGCACGAAGCGCTGGGCCGGCCGGCCAGTCTGCTGCTTGCGGAGGATCAACCCGCGGCGCATCAGGCCGGATTCTTGCGCTCCGGGTCGATGCAGCAGGCGCGCGTCGGCGGCCGGTCGATCGAAGTCACGGCGCGCAGAAAAAGCGGCGAGCCTTTCCCGATCGAACTCTCCATGTCGCAAAGTGCGGTGCGCGGCGAACCGTTGTCCACCGCCATCATCCGCGACATCAGCGAGCGCAAGCGCGCCGAGGCGGCCACGGTGCGCCACGTCCAGGAGGCGGAACGCGCGCGCGCCGCCCTGTTGAGTGTGCTCGAGGATCAGCGCGAGGTGCAGGCGGCGCTGCGCGCCAGCGAACAGCGCTTTCGCGGCTTCATCGAGAACGCCAGCGACCTGATCTACGAACTGTCGCCGCAAGGCGTCCTGACCTATGTCTCGCCGAACTGGCCGGACTACATCGGCGAGCCTGCCGTCGAGGCGCTGGGCAACTCCTTCAGGGACTACATTCATCCGGCCGACGTCGACCTGGTGACCGGTCTGCTCGATCCCAGTGCGCCGCCGCGCGGAAGCAGCAGCGTCGATTACCGCGCGGTGCGCCGCGACGGCACGGTGCGCTGGCACTCCGCCCGGGGCGTCGGCTTGCGCACCGAGGATGGCCGGATCACCGGCTATCAGGGCATCGCCCGCGACACCACCGAGCGCCGGGCGATCGAGGATCAGTTGCGCAAGCTGGCGCTGGCTGTGGAACAAAGCCCGGAGAGCATCGTCATCACCAATACCGACGCCTGCATCGAGTATGTGAACGACAGCTTTATCCAGGCGACCGGCTACAGCCGCGAAGAAGTGATCGGGCGGAACCCGCGGATGCTGCACTCTGGGAGGACCACGCAGGAGACCTATCGGGAGATGTGGGCGGAACTGAGCGAAGGCCGGCCGTGGAAAGGCGAATTTCACAACCGGCGC
>JACPUD010000058.1 GCA_016192435.1 Rhodocyclales bacterium
GAATACCTCAAGACGCGCAAGCAGTTCGGCGTGCCGATCGGCAAGTTCCAGGCCCTGCAGCATCGCATGGCCGACATGGTGATCGCCACCGAACAGGCCCGTTCCATGGCCACGCTGGCCGCGGTGCGTGTCGACTCGCCTGACGCCGCCGAGCGCAGCCGCGCCGTCGCCGCCGCGCGCGCCTACATCGGCACCCAGGCCCGCTTCGTCGGCCAGCAGGCGGTGCAACTGCATGGCGGCATGGGCGTGGTCGATGAGCTCAACGTCAGCCATTACTTCAAGCGCCTGACCATGATCGGCCTGACCTTCGGCGATGTCGACTATCACCTCGGCCGCTTCAGCGACACCCTGCTTGCAGCATGAGCGGCATCATCAACCGTCGCGACCTCGACTTTCAGCTTTTCGAGGTGCTCGACACCGAAGCCCTGACCGCCCGCCCGCGCTACGCCGAGCACAGCAAGGAAACCTTCCGCGCCGTGCTCGACACGGCCGAGGCGATGGCGACCGAAAAGTTCGAACCGCACAACCACAAGGCCGACGCCAACGAACCGACCTTCGACGGCCAGCGCGTGAGCATGATCCCCGAGGTCAGGGAGGCACTGCAGGCCTTCTGCGAGGCCGGCTTCATCGCTGCCGCGCACGATTTCGAACGCGGCGGCATGCAGCTGCCGGTGGTCATGACGCAGGCGGCGTTCTCGCTGTTCAAGGGCGCCAACGTCGGCACCGCGGCCTATCCCTTCCTCACCATCGGCAACGCCAACGTCATCCACCGCTTCGGCAGCGAGGCGCAGAAAAAGAAGTACCTGGAGCCGCTGCTGACCGGCCGCTTCTTCGGCACCATGGCGCTGACCGAACCGCAGGCCGGATCGAGCCTGTCCGACATCACCACCAGCGCCACGCCGAACGCCGACGGCAGCTATTCGCTGCGCGGCAACAAGATTTTCATTTCCGGCGGCGACCACGAACTCACGGAAAACATCGTGCATCTGGTGCTGGCCAAGATTCCCGGCGGGCCGCCGGGGGTCAAGGGCATCTCGCTGTTCATCGTGCCCAAGTTCCGCGTGAACGACGACGGCGCGCTGGGGCCGAGGAACGACGTGACGCTGACCGGCCTGATCCACAAGATGGGCTACCGCGGCACCACTTCGACCATGCTGGCCTTCGGTGAGCAGAACCAGTGCGTCGGCGAACTGATCGGCGAGGAGCACAAGGGCCTGTCCTACATGTTCCACATGATGAACGAGGCGCGCATCGGCGTCGGCATGGGCGCCGTGATGCTCGGCTACCGCGGCTACCTGGCTTCGCTGGCCTACGCCCGCGAACGCCCGCAGGGCCGGGCGCCGACCAACAAGAACCCGGCCGAGCCACAGCTCAAGCTCATCGAACACGCCGACGTGAGGCGCATGCTGCTGGCGCAGAAGGCCTACGTCGAAGGCGGCTACGCACTGTGCCTGTATTGCGCGAGGCTGGTGGACGAAACAAGAGTCGGCGCTGGTGACACGGCGATTCTGGAAGCCGGCCTGCTGCTCGACCTGCTGACGCCGATCGCCAAGTCCTGGCCCTCGCAGTGGTGCCTCGAAGCCAACAGCCTGGCGATCCAGATCCACGGCGGCTACGGCTACACCCGCGAATATCCGGTCGAACAGTTCTACCGCGACAACCGCCTGAATCCGATCCACGAAGGCACCCACGGCATCCAGGCGCTGGACCTGCTCGGGCGCAAGGCGGTGATGAACGGCGGCGCGGCGATGAAGCTGTTCGCCGCAGAACTGCGCAAGACGTGTGTCGAAGCGAAATCGGACGACGCGCTCGCAGGCTACGCCGCCGAACTGGAAGCCGCGATGACCGAAGTCGCCGCCACGCTGCAGGCGCTCGGTCCCGTACTGGCGAGCAACCCGACCCTGGCGCTGGCCAATGCCGTGCTTTTCCTCGAAGCCTTCGGCCATACCGTGATCGCCTGGATCTGGCTGCGCCAGGCTCTCGCCGCCCAGCGCGGTCTGACCAACGGCATCGCCGCCGATGCCGACTTCTATCGTGGCAAACTGGCGGCCTGCCGCTGGTTCTACCGCTGGGAACTGCCCAAGACGAAGCAGTGGCATGAACTGTTGCGCAGCCTCGACGACACCACCCTGACCATCAAGCCAGAGAGCTTCTAGTGCGCGGCTTGCGATATTCTGCAAACCTTTCGACAAACCATGCAGGGCCTGTAGGGCCGGCTTCAGCCGGCCGATGTTGATTGGCGGACTGAAGTCCGCCCTACAGTCCGCCCTACAGTCCGCCTGCAGTACGACCTGCCAACTACGCCATGACCCACCCCAATATCCTCGTCAGCGACAGCGACGGCGTCGTCGGCATCGAGATCAGCCGCCGCGACAAGAAGAACGCCATCACCGGCGACATGTATCGCGCCATGAGCGCGGCGCTTGGCCATGCCCGCGAGCAAAGCCACGTCAGGGCGGTGCTGATCCGCGGTCAGGACGATCTGTTCACCGCCGGCAACGACCTCGGCGACTTCCTGCAGCGCAAGGCCAATGATCCGAGCGCGGCGATCCCTTTCCTGCACCTGTTGTCGGCCTTCGAGAAACCGCTGGTCGCCGCCGTCGCCGGCAATGCGGTGGGCATCGGCACGACGCTGCTGCTGCATTGCGACCTGGTCTATGCCGCCGACAACGCGAAGTTCCAACTGCCCTTCGTCAATCTCGCGCTGTGTCCCGAGGCCGGCTCCAGCCTGCTGCTGCCGCGCGTCGCCGGCCACCAGCGCGCCGCCGAGCTGCTGCTGCTGGGCGAGCCTTTCGATGCGGCCATGGCCTGCGCTGCGGGCTTCGTCAATCGCGTCGTGCCCGCCTCCGCCTTGATGGACACCGCCATGGCCGCGGCAAGAAAGCTCGCCGCCCTGCCGGCACAGTCGCTGGCCGTGACCAAGGCGCTGATGAAGCGTCCGCCCGAACGCAGTGCGCGCGAGGCCATGGACGAGGAAGTGGTCTTCTTCTCCGACCTCGTCGCGGCCCCGGCGGCCAAGGAAATCTTCGCCGCCTTCCTCGAAAAACGCCCACCCGACCCCACCAAAATCCACGGACACAAGACATGAACACCGATATCCCCGATGGCTTCAAGCCGCTCAAGCGCGGCGGCGGCTACCTGACCAGCCTCGGTCCCTGGTACTACCGCATCGATGAGACGAAGGGCGAAAAGGGCCAGATCGTGCTCGCCATCCGCATCGAGGACCGCCACACCAACATCCGCCATATCGCCCACGGCGGCTTCCTCGTCACCATGGTGGACACCGCGCTGGGCATCGTCGTCTCCAGTTCGCGCGAACCGGCGCAGCCTATCGTCACGGTCAGCCTGACCACCAACTTCATCACCGCCGCCGAACCCGGTGACTGGGTCGAGGCCCATGTCGACATCGACCGCATGGGCGGCCGCCTGGCCTATGCCAGTTGCACATTGCGGACCGGCGAGCGCACCATCATGACCGGCACCGGCGTCTTCGCCCTGATGAAGCCCGCCACGCCGCGCGAACAGCCGGACGGCTGAAGACGACATGCAGAAAATCCATGTACTGCTGAAAAAGGAAGAACTCGACGCCCAGCGCCTGGAAGGCAAGGTCGTCGTAGTGCTCGACATCCTGTTCGCCACCTCGTCCATCGTCACGGCGCTGGCCCATGGCGCGACGGAAGTCATCCCCACCCTCGACGGCCGCGCAGCGCAGGAAGTGGCAAAGGACTTTCCCGCCGGCTCCTATGTCCTCTCCGGCGAACTCAATGCCGACACCCTGCCCGGCTTCGTGCACCCGACGCCGAAGGCGCTGCTGGCTGAAGGCATCAGTGGCCGCCTGCTGATCTACTGCACCACCAACGGCACCGTGGCGCTGGCCAAGTCGCAGGGCGCCGCCCACGTCTATGCCGCGGCCCTGCTCAACGGCCGCGCCGTGGTCGAGCACATCGTCGCGCAGCATCCGGACTCCACTATCCTGATCGTCTGTTCCGGCTCGGCCGACAACTTCAACCTCGAAGACTTCTACGGCGCCGGTTATCTGGTATCCCTGTTCCGCCGCCGTGCCGCCAGCGCCGACTATTCCGATGCGGCGCTGGCCGCCGAACTGCTGCACGACCACTGCGACGGCCTCGATGCGCTGCGCCGCGCCCGCGTCGGGCGCATGATGCTGGCGCGCCGGCTCGATGCCGAAGTCGCCTTTGCCGCGCAGGAAAGCTGTTTCGACGTGGTGCCGCTGCTGCAGAACGGCGCGCTGCGTCCCGTCTGAACCCACGCCAGGTCAAACATGAACGCCCCACAAAAAACCTACAAGTACTACTGGGAAGATTTTCCCGTCGGCAAGATCCGCGAATTCGGCGGCATCACGATCACCGCCGAGGAGATCATCGACTTTGCCAGGAAGTTCGACCCGCAGCCCTTCCATCTTTCCGAGGAAGGCGGCAGGAACAGCCTGTTCGGCGGCCTCTGCGCCAGCGGCTGGCACACCTGCGCGCTGGCCATGCGCATGATGTGCGACGAATTCCTGCTCGACACCGCGAGCCTCGGCTCGCCCGGCCTGGAGAACATCCGCTGGCTCAAGCCGGTGCGCCCCGGCGACACGCTGCACGTGCGCTCGGTGGTGCTCGAAGCGCGCCCGATGGAGAGCAAGCCCCACGTCGGCCTGGTCCTGGTGCGCTGGGAAGTGCTGAACCAGGGCAACGAGGAAGTCGCGCAAATGGAGGGTTACGGCATGTACCGCCGGCGCCCCGGCTTCGCCGAGGCGCCGCGGTGATAAGAACAACCATCCCCCCATCCCCCTTCCCGGGGAAGGGGGTGACAACGGTTCGCGGGCTTAGCCCGCTCAGAAAAGTGAAGGTCTCGTGCCTTCGATCGACGCCCCCTGCGCCATGAAGCTGGACAAGCTGCTTGCCCGCCCCTTCGGCACCTACGCCGAACTGATACACGCGCAGGCCCTGGCGCGCCCCGGCCATCTGGCGCTGATCCAGGACGAGCGCCAGGTCTCCTTCGCCACGCTCGACGCGATGATGGACCGCGTCGCCGCCACCTTGCAGCGCGAAGGCATTCGCCCCACCGCGGCCGTCGCGATCTGCGCCGCCACCTCGCTCGAATACGCCGCGGTGTTTCTTGGCGCGCTGCGCGCCGGCGTCGCCGTGGCACCGCTGGCGCCCTCCTCGACCGCGCAGAGCCTGGCCGACATGGCGGCGAACGCCGAAGCCAAGCTGATGTTCGTCGATGCCACGACGGCGCAGGAACTCTCGCCGGTGCGCAGCGAGATCGCCGCGCGCTTCGTCACGCTCGACGACAGCGCTGCGGGCCAGCCCTTCTCGCAATGGCTGGCGCCGGCCGGCGCCGTGCCCAAAGCAGTGAACATCCGCCCCGAATGGCCCTTCAACATCATCTATTCCTCAGGCACCACCGGCACGCCGAAAGGCATCGTCCAGCCCCACGGCATGCGCTGGTCCCATGTGCAGCGCGCGCGCCTGCAGGATTACGGCCCCGATGCGATCACCATGATCGCCACCCCGCTCTACTCCAACACCACGCTGGTCAGCTTCTTCCCCACCGTGACACTGGGCGGCACGGTGGTGCTGATGGCGAAGTTCGACGCCGGGCAATATCTGATGCTGGCCGAACGGCACCGCGCCACCCACACCATGCTGGTGCCGGTGCAATACCAGCGCCTGATGTCGCATTCCGATTTCGACCGCCACGACCTGACCAGCTTTCGCATGAAGCTGTGCACCAGCGCACCCTTTGCCGCCGACCTCAAGGCCGACATCCTCAGGCGCTGGCCCGGCGGCCTGGTCGAGTACTACGGCATGACCGAAGGCGGCGGCACCTGCATCCTCGCCGCCCACGAGCAACCGGACAAGCTCGCCACGGTCGGCGCGCCGGCCGAAGGCCACGACATCCGCCTGATCGACGAGGCCGGCCGCGAAGTGGCGCAGGGCGAGGTCGGTGAAGTGGTGGGCCATTCGCCGGCGATGATGAGCGGCTACCACCGCCAGCCCGAGAAGACCCGCGAAGCCGAGTGGTACGCACCCGACGGCAAGCGCTTCATCCGCACCGGCGACGTCGGCCGCTTCGATGCCGACGGCTTCCTGACGCTGATGGATCGCAGGAAGGACATGGTCATCTCGGGTGGCTTCAACGTCTATCCGAGCGACCTCGAAGCGGTGTTGATCCGGCATCCAGCGGTGGCCGAGGCCGCCGTGGTCGGCGTCCCCTCGCAGCGCTGGGGCGAAACGCCGGTGGCCTTCGTCGTCACAAGAGTTGGCGCTGGCGATGCGGCGATCCCGATCAGGGATTGGGCCAACCAGCGCCTGGGCAAGACCCAGCGCCTGGCCGCCGTCGTCATCGTCGACAGCCTGCCGCGCAGCGCCATC
>JACPUD010000099.1 GCA_016192435.1 Rhodocyclales bacterium
AGATTGGGCAACTGGCCGGCTCCAGCGTCACCCTGGCCGAACAGGCCGGCCGGCTGCTCGACGAAATGCTGCGCCGCATCAAGAAGACCTCCGACCTGGTGCAGGAGATCGCCGCGGCGAGCCAGGAACAGAGCCAGGGCGTGGGCCAGATCAACGGCGCCATGGGCCAGCTGAACCAGGCCACGCAACAGAATGCCGCGGCCTCAGAGCAGCTCGCCGCCACCGCCGAGGAAATGGGCGGCCAGGCCGCGCAATTGCAGGCGCTGATGGACTTCTTCAAGATCGGGACGCAGGGTAGCGGCATTGCTCGCGCGAAAGTTGGCGCTGGCGACACGGCGCAGCGCGCGCAGCCGACCCAGGCGCTGCACAGCCGCGCGCCCAGCTTGGGCACCGCGCGTCATCTGGCCGTGGCCGCCGCGGTCGACGGCGATTTCGAACGCTTCTAAGCCAGGAGAACAGCATGGCAAATCCGCTTTCCACGCAGCACAGCAGCCAACAGGCACTGGTCGCCGCCCAGCATCTGGCCGCGGCCGGCGAGGCCAATCAATACCTGACCTTCCTGCTCTCGGGCGAGATGTACGCGGTGGGCATACTCAACGTCAAGGAGATCATCGAGTACGGCAATCTCACCGAGATCCCGATGATGCCGGCCTTCATCCGCGGCGTGATCAACCTGCGCGGCGCCGTGGTGCCGGTCATCGACCTGGCCGCGCGCTTCGGCGGCCGGCAGACCGAGGCTTCGCGCCGCACCTGCATCGTGATCGTCGAACTGAGTCACGACGAGGAGCGCCACGATATCGGCGTGGTGGTCGATGCGGTGTCCGAGGTGCTGGAAATCCCCGGCAGCGAAATCGAGCCGCCGCCTTCCTTCGGCGCCCGGATCCGCGCCGACTTCATTGCCGGCATGGGCAAGGTCGCAGGCAAGTTCGTGATCATCCTCGACATCCAAAAAGTGCTTTCCGTCGATGAAATCGCCGCGCTGGCGGACACGCACGAAAGCCTCGCCGGGAACGAAGTTCCCTGAGCATGCGGGCGAGCGCCACAACGGGAAACGAGGCGACCAGGCCATGCCCAAATCACTGACCACGCTGCGCGTCCGGCTGCTTGCGCTGTTCTGCCTGCTGCTGGCCGCAACGGTCTTCCACACCGGTGCAAACTTCCTCGCCGACTGGCGCAGAATCGCCCAGGCCAGCGATATCGACGCCGTCGGCCACAGTGTGGTCGCCGTCAGCAATCTGGTGCATGAACTGCAGAAAGAGCGCGGACTGTCGGCGGGATTCATCGGCAGCAAAGGCACGAAGTTTGGCGACGTCCTGAAGCAGCAGCGCGGCCTGACGGATGCCCGACAGGACGAACTCGTCAAGTGGCTGGCAGCGGGCAGCGGCGCTGCCCTGCCGGCCATGCTGCGCCACAGCGTGGATGACGGAGTCGCCGCTCTGGGCAAGCTGCCGGATGCCCGCAGCCGAGTCAGCGACCTGCAATTCGGCGGCCCCGAGTCATTCAACTTCTACACCCAGACCATAGACCGGCTGCTCGGCGTCCTCAGCCAGGCGACCAAGGCCACCGACGATGCCGGGATCAGCCAGCAGTTGTTCGCCTATGCCATGTTCATCAACGCCAAGGAACAGGCCGGCCGGGAACGCGCCACGGTGAATGGCGTGCTGACCGCCGACCGGCCGATGAACGTGGCCCTGTTCCAGCGCCTGCAGACCCTCATCACGGCTCAGGACCTCTACCTCGCCACGTTCCGCAGCCTCGCCGCCACGGACGACACCCAGGCGCTCGACGCATTGTTGGCGGCAAAGCCGTCCCAGGAGACCTTGCGCATGCGCGGCACGGTGATCGAGCAAGCCTTCCTGGGAAATTTCGAAATCGATCCGTCGCTCTGGTTCAACACCATCACGGCCAAGATCGATGCCATGAAACTGCTCGAGGACAAGCTCGCCGCCGCCTTGCAGGCGCGGGTCGGACACTTTGGCAGCATCGCCCTGCGCGGCATTGTCGTTTCCTCCGTCCTTGCCCTGGTCCTGGTCGTCCTCGCCGCATTGTTCTTCCGTCTGCTGACGGGAATGCTGCGGCGCCTGCGGGAAGGCGTGGCGATAGCGCAGCGTCTGGCGCAAGGCGACCTGACCGCGGTGGTGACGGCCAGCGCAAAGGACGAAATGGGCGACCTACTTAGCTCGCTGGGCAAGACCTCGCGCCAGCTTTCCGCGACCATCGGCGAAGTGGCGAATACGGCCGGCTCGCTGTTCAGCGCCGTGGGCCAGGTTTCGGCCACGGCGCAGTCGCTGTCGCAGTCATCCTCCGAGCAGGCGGCATCGGTCGAGCAAACCACGGCCAGCATCGAACAGATGACCGCCTCGATCACCCAGAACACCGAGAACGCCGGGGTCACCGACAACATCGCCGCCAAGGCCTCGGCACAAGCCGTCGCAGGCGGCACGGCAGTGAGGGACACGGTCGCGGCGATGAAGTTGATCGCCGGCAAGATCGGCATCATCGACGACATCGCCTACCAGACCAACCTGCTGGCCCTGAATGCCGCGATCGAGGCGGCCCGCGCCGGCGAGCACGGCCGCGGCTTCGCCGTGGTCGCCGCCGAAGTCAGGAAGCTGGCCGAGCGCAGCCAGGTCGCGGCGCAGGAGATCGGCCAACTGGCCGGCTCCAGTGTCACCCTGGCCGAGCAGGCCGGCCGGCTGCTCGACGAAATGCTGCCCAGCATCAAGAAGACCTCCGACCTGGTGCAGGAGATCGCCGCGGCGAGCCAGGAACAGAGCCAGGGCGTGGGCCAGATCAACGGCGCCATGGGCCAGCTGAACCAAGCCACGCAACAGAATGCCGCAGCCTCAGAGCAGCTCGCCGCCACCGCCGAGGAGATGGGCGGCCAGGCCGCGCAATTGCAAGAGCTGATAAAGATTTTCAGAGTGGCATGACCCCGAGCACGGACTGACTTTACGGTGACGAAACCATGATGGATATCCTCCGCAAAATGCCGCTCTGGCTGCGCTTGACGGCTACCGTGTTTCTCATGCTGGCGCTGCTGCTGGGCGGCACCATCACCTGGGGCAGCCGGCAGAATCGGGCTGCCGCCATCGAGCAGGCAGGCGATTTGTCGCTCAGTCTTTACGATGCGACCCTGGCCGGACTCACCGCCATGATGATTACCGACACCATGGACAAGCGGCACCTGCTGCTCGACCAGATCAAGCAAATGGCATCGGTGCGCGAACTACGTGTGGTACCGAGCGAAGTCGCCCTGGAAGGCGTCGAAAGCTCCAAGATGATCGGCAAACCGCGCCACGACCTGACGCCGAACGAACTGGAAAGCCAGGTCATCAAGTCCGGCCAGGAACTGGTCGAAGTGCGCGCCGATGGAGAAGGCTCCTATCTGCAGGTGATCCGTCCCACCAAGAACCTCAAGAAATATCTCGGCAAGAATTGTCTCGAATGCCACGACGCCGCGGAAAACGCCACCCTCGGCGTGATCAGCATGAAAATCTCGCTGGCCAAGGCGGATGCAGCGCGGGCCAGTTTCCTCTGGCAAAACATCCTGGTTGCCGGAGCGCTGGGCTTGTTCCTGCTGGCGATTCTCGGCTTCGTCATCCGCCGCTTCCAGCAGCGCATCATCGGCAGCGAACCCGACTATGCGGTGGCCGTGACGCATCGCATCGCCAATGGCGATCTTGCCGAAGAAATCCGCTGCGATCGCCAAAATACCGGCAGCCTGCTGTATGCGATCACCGCCATGCAAACCCGGCTCGCTGACACCATCGCCGAAATCGAAATCGCCGCCGATGCGCTGTCGAGCGCTTCCGGCCAGGTCTCGGCCACGGCGCAGTCGCTGTCGCAGTCGTCCTCCGAGCAGGCGGCATCGGTCGAGGAAACCAGCGCCAGCATCGAACTGATGGCGGCCTCGATCAACCGCAATAGCGAGAGCGCAGGGAAGACCGACAAGATCGCCGCCAAATCCTCGGCCGAGGCCGTCCAGGGCGGCACGGCGGTGAGGGACACGGTCGCGGCGATGAAGTCGATCGCCGCCAAGATCGGCATCATCGACGACATCGCCTATCAGACCAACCTGCTGGCCCTGAATGCCGCGATCGAGGCGGCCCGCGCCGGCGAGCACGGCCGCGGCTTCGCCGTGGTCGCCGCCGAAGTCAGGAAGCTGGCCGAGCGCAGCCAGGTCGCGGCGCAGGAGATCGGCCAGCTGGCCGGCTCC
>JACPUD010000111.1 GCA_016192435.1 Rhodocyclales bacterium
CGGCGCGAGTTGCGCCCGCTATCGCCTGGCTCACGTTACGGCTGTCCGCCATTGGCTCAATGAAGCACTGAAAGGAGCACGATGAACACTCTGGACTTGGCCCTGATCGGCAACTGCACGGTGGGCGCGCTGGTCGATGCCGCCGATCCGCACTTTGCCGCCGGCCATCGATATTGCCGCCTTCACGCCACCCATTTCTTGAGTCAGCACGCACGCCTGCGCGACCAATGCGTAAGCTCGAAAGTTGGCGCTGGCGACACGCCGATGCGGCGCTCCGCCTCGCGCCACGATCCACGCCGACCACGCCGCATGCCTCAGCGCCCGCGCTGCCCTGCCGCGGCGGCGACGTCCTCGCGGATCGGCCGGATCGGCCTTATTTCGATGCTGCCGACACGCGCCGGAGGAATTTTCGCGGCGACCTGGATGGCTGCGTTGAGATCGCGCGCTTCGATCAGGTAGAAGCCAGCGAGTTGTTCCTTGGTCTCGGCGAAGGGGCCGTCGGTGATGACCAGCTTGCCGCTGCGCACACGCAAAGTGCTGGCGCTGTGCACCGATTGCAGCGCCTCGGAGGCGAGGCAGTGGCCGCTGCGGCGGATCGCTTCGTCATAGGCGACGCACTCGGCGTCGGGCAGTTCGTCGAGCCGGTTTTCGTCGAGATAGACCAGGCAGAGATACTTCATGGTGCGCTCCCGTGAATGAGACCGGGCCTCGCCGCCGGGTGCGGCGGCGCGGCACGCGGCTATTTCATCGAATGCAGGCCCAGCATGTTGCCGTCAGGGTCGATCGCCAGCGCGATGAAGCCATGCTCGCCGATGGACATTTTTTCGCGGAACAGCTTGCCGCCGGCGCCGGCGACGCGCGCGGCTTCGACCGCGCAATCCTCGCAGGCAAAGTACACCAGCGTGCTGTTGCCGCCCGAGGGGAAGCCTTGCATTTTCACCAGCGATCCGGCGCAGCCGCCTCTGTCCATGGCCATCGGAAAGGCCCACATTTCCAGTTCTCCGGCGGGCGCCTTGAGCTGCTGCAGCGTGGTGGCGAACACGGTTTCATAGAAGCGCCGGGCGCGCGCCATGTCCTGCACGTAGATTTCAAACCAGCGGACGGGATTCTCGTTCATTGCTTCTCCTTTCGATGCTTGGCGCGCGCAAGCCGCGCCGGAGAGATTCAGACCTTTGCGCCGAGGCCGAGTTCGCGGGCCATCTCGATTGCCGGGCACTGCACGAAGTCTTCCATTTCGAAGAATTCGCGCACCTCGATCTCGGCGTCGCGGCCGGGGCCGACGGGGTTGGGGAAGCGTTTGCTCCAGGCCAGGGCTTCGTCGCGCGACTTGACCTGGATGATGGTGTAGCCGGCGATCAGTTCCTTGGTCTCGGCGAAGGGCCCATCGACGACGCTGCGACTGCCGCCGCCGTAGCGGATGCGCCAGCCCTTGCTGCTCGGCTTGAGGCCCGAACCGTCGAGCAGGATGCCGGCCTGCGCCATTTCCTGGTGGAATTGAATCATCTCGGTCAACAGGGATTCCTCGGGCATCACGCCGGCTTCCGAGTCGGCGCTGGCTTTGACGATGATCATGAAGCGCATGTTGTGTTCTCCTTGGCTGGTTGGGGATGGCGACCCTGATTGAGCCGCTTCCTGATTACTGGTCGAACGGCCGGACGCGAAATCGACAGCGTTGTGAAAATTTTTTCATGGCCGGTCCAGTTCGGCCAGGCGGCGTTCGATAAAGCGCCGCTCGGGCGCCTGCTGCGTCAGCTCCAGGGCGCGCCGGTAGGCGGCGCGGGCCTCGTCCCTGCGGCCAAGACGGCGGCAGAGGTCGGCCCGCGTGGCGTGGGCGAAGCGGTAGTCGGCCAGGTCGCCCTGCGCCAGCAAGGCCTCGACCAGCGCCAGCCCGGCCGCGGCGCCGTCCTCCATGGCCACGGCCACGGCGCGATTCAGCTCGATCACCGGCGAGGGTTCGGCGCGCAGCAGCAGGTCGTAGAGGCCGACGATTTCTTTCCAGTCGGTGGCGCCGGGGCTGGGCGCCTCGGCCAGCACCGCGGCAATCGCGGCCTGCAGCGTATAGGCGCCGAAGCGGCGCGTGCGCAGGGCGGCTTCGACCAGCGCGGCGCCCTCCCTGATCAGTTCGCGCTGCCACAGCGAGCGATCCTGGTCTTCGAGCAGGATCAGCTCGCCGCCGGGCGAGGCGCGCGCGCTGCGCCGCGATTCATGCAGCAGCATCAGCGCCAGCAGGCCGGCCGCTTCGGGTTCCGGCGCGGGCAACAGTTCGAGCAGCAGGCGGCCGAGGCGGATCGCCTCGGCCGAAAGATCGCGCCGTGTCAGCTCGGCGCCGAGCGAGGCCGAATAGCCTTCGTTGAAAACCAGGTAGATCACCCGCAGCACGCTGTCGAGCCGCTCGGCAAGTTCCTCGGCGCACGGCACCTGGTAGGGAATGCCGGCATCGCGGATCTTGGCCTTGGCGCGCACAATGCGCTGCGCCAGGGTGGGCGCCGGCGTCAGGAAGGCATGGGCGATTTCCTCGGTGCTGAGGCCGCAGACCTCGCGCAGCGTCAGGGCGACCTGCGCGTCCGGCCCCAGCGCCGGGTGGCAGCAGGTGAAGATCAGGCGCAGGCGGTCGTCCTCGATGCCTTCCCCGGCGTTGTCGGCAGCTTCGTCGGCGGTTTCGTCGGGAATCGCCTCGATCCGCTCGGCCATATCCTCGATCGAGGCGAAGCGCGCGCCGCGGCGGATGTCATCGATGGCCTTGAAGCGCCCCGCCGACACCAGCCAGGCGCGCGGATTGGCGGGCAGCCCGTCGCGCGGCCACTGCTCCAGCGCGGCGCGAAAGGCCTCGTGCAGCGCCTCTTCGGCCAGGTCGAAGTCGCCCAGCAGGCGGATCAGCGTCGCCAGCACGCGCCGCGACTCGGCACGGTAGATGGCCTCCAGCGTGGCGCCGATGGCGGCGGCATCGCTCACGGCGGGCCGCCCCTATTTACCGAAAGTCGGATTGTTCATATCTCAATCGTCGCGCCGATCGGCGAAAAGATCAACGCTGCACGCAATCCCGACCGGCAAAAAAACCTGCGTCATAATGGGTATTGCGCCGCGGGAGATTCCATTGCGGTTCCCGGCTGCCAGGCGGCGCCGAACGGTCTGAAACTGACGGGGCAAGGGCATGAAGCTAATCGGTGAATTCACGGAACACAGCCAGCGCGATACCCTGCAGGTGGACGGCCGCCCCTACGTCGCCACCTGGGAGGAGTCCGCCGGCTACGTCGAGGTGCCAGGCATCACGGAGTACGCCGTGCGCGTGGACGACGCGGCCGGCAAGGACTTGGTGTATATGCGCTGGCTGCTGGTGGACATGGGCGTCACCGGCGGCAAGGACGGCACGCTGGAAGCGCTCGAATCGCACTCGCCGGTGGGGGACGACTGGGCGGCCTGCCTGCGCAGAAACTGCGAGCAATGCCCGCCCTCGCTGCTGGAGGCGGGCGCCATAGCCTTGCTGGCGCTGATCGCCTCACCGCCCGAACACCAGGGACACGGACTCGGTACGCCCCTGGCGCGGGCCTTTGCGCAGACGGTGCTGGCGCGGCGCGGGGTGCGCGCTTTCTGGATCCAGCCCATGCCGCTGGTCGAACATGCCGCGACCGGCGCCTTCAAACCCAAGCACCAAATCGATTCGCCGCTGTTCGACCAGGCCAAGGGCCGACTCGAACGGCACTATGAGCGCAGCATAGACGCGAAATGGACCTGCCCGGATTATTTGCGGGTCGACCTGCTGCCGCCCGAAACGACCTGATTCCCCAGCGCGGGCAGGCAGCGGCGACGCAAATCCCGCATGCGCGTAAGATGTCGCCCTTTTCCACGCTTGCCAAGCCTGGCGAGCGCGGAGCCCCAGCCGAGAACCCCCATGTCCGATGCCCTGGTCCCCCTGCTTGCCGCCGCGCTCGATGCGCGCGCGGAACTCCTGCCGCGCCTGCACGGCGAGCAGACCGACGCCTACCGCCTGTTCCACGGCAGCGTCGAGGGCCATCCGGGCCTGACCATCGACCGCTACGGCGACCTGCTGCTGGTGCAGTGCTTCCACAGCCCGCTGGCGCCGGAAGCCCTGGCCGCCGTGGAAGCCTTCTACACCCCGCTGCTGCCCGGCCTGATCGTGGTCTACAACGATCGCAGCCACGCCAATTCGCGCATCGGCAATCCGCTGCCGGCGCAACAGATCGACGCGGCGATGCTGCCGCGCGAGATCCACGAAATGGGCGTCAGCTACCGCATCGCCGGACGTCACGCGGGCCAGGACCCCTGGCTGTTCCTCGACCTGCGCGCGGCGCGGCGGCGCGTGATGCAGGAAGCGCCGGGCAAGTCGCTGCTGAACCTGTTTGCCTATACCTGCGGCGTCGGCATCGCAGCGGCCAAGGCTGGCGCGCGCTTCGTGGTCAATGTCGATTTCGCCGAATCCAGCATTTCGGTCGGCAAGGAAAATGCGCGCCTCAACGATCTGCCGGTGCGCCCGCGCTTCGTCCTGAGCGACGCCTTCGCCGCGATGCGCCAGTACGCGGGGCTGGGCCAGGCCGAACGGGTGCGTGGCAAGCGCATGCCGCCCTTCCCCAAGCTCGACGCGCAGACCTTCGACCTGGTCTTCCTCGATCCGCCGCGCTATGCCAAGAGCCCTTTCGGCGTGGTGGACCTGATCAACGACTACGCCTCGGTGTTCAAGCCGGCCCTGCTATGTACGAGTCCGGGCGGCACGCTGATCTGCACCAACAACGTCGCCGACGTGCAACGCGACGTCTGGCTCGACCAGTTGCAGCGCAGCGCCGCCAAGGCCGGGCGGCCGATCCGCGAGATGGAGTGGATCATGCCGGAAGCCGATTTCCCCAGTTCCGACGGCCAGCCGCCGCTCAAGATCGCCCTGCTGCGCGTGTAGCTCGCAGCCCACCGGGCCGGCGCGGGGCAAGTCCGGCGTAGTTCGCCCACGACATGAAGTCCACAGGGCTCGCGATAGCGGTAGCGCGCGCGCCTGCCTAGACTTCATGGCATGGGAGCGATTGGTAACAACACCTACCTCGTCACAGTCTTCGCCGGCAGCGTCGATCGCAGCTTCACGGTGAGCGGGCTGTCTGCCGAAGAAGTGCACCAGTTGCTGTCGCGCGCTGCCGAAGGCAGGGCTTACCGGGTGGTCGCACTGAGCGTCGATCCGGCGCAGGGCCCGGCACTGAACCACCTGACCGATGCCACGGGCACTCTGGGCGTCGTCTTCATCGTCACGGCTCTGGTGCTGCGCCGCCTGAAACGCTGGCTGCAGCAATAAGTCCCGCCCGAACCCGCGTCACCGCTTCATTCGCTCGGCCGCCGCGCCCCGCTACGGGCGCGCATCTGTCATGGGCCAACAAAATCGGGCATTTTCGCCCAAACTCTGCGATAATGCGCGGTTCTCCGGCCGGTTACAGCATGCCCGGCCCGCCTTTTCCCCGAAATTCCCTGCCCAGCGCAGGCCCGCCATGACCACCTCCCCAGATCTTAATGCCGCCGGGTTCGACACCCTCGGGCTCGCAGCGCCTTTGCTTGCCGCCCTCGCCGACGTCGGCTACGAAACTCCCTCGCCGATCCAGGCCGCCTGCATCCCCGTGCTGCTGGCCGGCCACGACCTGCTGGGCGAGGCGCAGACCGGCACCGGCAAGACCGCGGCATTCGCCCTGCCGCTGCTGCAGAAGATCGACCTCAAGCGCGCCGTGCCGCAGGCCCTGATCCTGACGCCGACGCGCGAACTGGCGATCCAGGTCGCCGAAGCCCTTCAGAAATACGCCCATCACATGCCCGGCTTCCACGTCCTGCCGATCTACGGCGGGCAGAGCATGGTGGTGCAGTTGCGCGCGCTGTCGCGCGGCACCCACGTCATCGTCGGCACGCCGGGGCGAGTGATGGACCACCTGGAGCGCAAGAGCCTGGTGCTCGCCAACCTGCAGATGCTGGTGCTCGACGAAGCCGACGAGATGCTGCGCATGGGCTTCATCGACGACGTCAAGTGGATTCTCGAACACACCCCGGCCGAACGCCAGACCGCGCTGTTCTCGGCCACCATGCCCGACGTGATCCGCCGCGTGGCGCGCGAGCACCTGCGCGACCCGAAGGAAATAAAGATCCGCTCGGCCACCTCGACGGTCGTCACCACCAGCCAGTCCTACTGCCAGACCCACAGCGGGCAGAAACTCGAAGCCCTGACGCGCATCCTCGAAGTCGAAGACGACTTCGATGCCGCCATCGTTTTCGTGCGCACAAAGACCGCCACCGTCGAAATCGCCGACAAGCTGGAGGCGCGCGGCTATTCCGTCGCCGCGTTGAACGGCGACCTGACCCAGGGCCTGCGCGAGCAGGTGATCGAACGGCTCAAGGCCGGCACCATCGACATCGTGGTGGCCACCGACGTTGCCGCGCGCGGCCTCGACGTGGCGCGCGTCAGCCACGTCATCAACTACGACGTGCCCTACGACACCGAGGCCTACGTGCACCGCATCGGCCGCACCGGCCGCGCCGGCCGCACCGGCCGCGCCATCCTGTTCCTGGCGCCGCGCGAGATGTACATGCTGAAGCTGATCGAGCGCGCCACCAAGCAGAAGATCACCGCACTGACCATGCCGACGCCGGGCGAAGTGGCGAACCGCCGCGTCGCGCAGTTCACCCAGCAGATCGTCGACATCATCAAGACCGAGAAGCTGGATTTCTTCTTCGACGTGGTACGCCGCATCGAAGGCGAGAACGACATCGCCGCGCGCGAAATCGCCGCCGCGCTGGCCTGGCTGGCGACGCGCGAGCGTCCGCTGCAAATGCCCGGCGCCAGCGACCACGCGCCGCGTGAAACGGGATCAACGCCCGCCGTACCGCCAGCGCCAACTCCTGCCCGCGACTTCGAGCGCAAGCCGGATTTCAAGGCCCGCGCCAAGCCGGCCGAAAGCTACCCGGCCGTCGAGCCGCGCCGCGAACGCCCCGCCGGCCGCAGCGACACGCCGGTCAAGCAGCGCAGCTTCGCCGACGGCGCCACGATGCAGCGCTACCGCATCGAGATCGGCCGCAACCAGGGCGTGCTGCCCAAGGAAATCGTCGGCGCGATCGCCAACGAAGCGGGCATCGCCGGCAAGGACATCGGCCAGATCAACCTGTTCGAAGACTACAGTTCGGTGGAACTGCCGGCCAATCTGTCGGACGATTTGATGGACATCCTGCGCCGCATCCGCGTGCGCCAGTTCGCGCTCAAGACGCGCGTCATGGAACCCGGCGAGTTCGTCGATACCCGCCCGCCGCGCCGCGCCGCACCTGCCCGCGACGGCAAGAAGCCGGACTGGAAGAAACCCGACGGCGCCAAGCCGGAATGGAAGAAGCGCGAACGCTGAACCCGGCGCCGGCGTTCGGGACGAGGAGGAGTTTTCATGGCCGTGTATAGCCTTGGCGACCGCCAGCCCAGCCTGGGACGCGACACCTGGGTCGCCCCCAATGCCACGATCATCGGCGACGTGCGCCTCGGCGACAACGCCAGCATCTGGTGGAACGCCGTGCTGCGCGGCGACAACGACACCATCACGATAGGCGCCGGCAGCAACATCCAGGACGGCTCCGTGCTGCACGTCGATGAAGGCGTGCCGCTGACCCTCGGCGCCAACGTCACCGTGGGGCATCTGGTGATGCTGCACGGCTGCAGCATCGGCGACGAATCGCTGATCGGCATCAAGTCGGTGATCCTCAACAATGCCCAGATCGGCCGCCATTGCATCATCGGCGCCAACTCGCTGATTCCTGAAGGCAAGGTAATTCCCGAGCGATCGCTGGTGATGGGCTCGCCGGGCAAGGTGGTGCGCCAGCTGACGGACGAGGAAGTCGCGCGGCTGCGGCTTGCCGCGCAAGGCTACGTGGAAAACGCGCGGCGCTACCGCGCGCTGCTCGCGCCGGCCGGCTGAGCTACTTCACCGCGGCGGGCTTGCCTGCCGCGGGCGCAGGCGGCATCACCTTCTGCGGCACCTGGACGAAAACCTCGCCTTCCTTGATCATGCCCAGTTCATAGCGGGCGCGCTCTTCGATCGCCTCGTAGCCCGCCTTGAGGTCGCGCACCTCGGCATCCAGCCCGCCATTGCGCTGCTCCAGCGCCTGATTGACTTCGCGCTGCGCCTGCAACTGGCGCTCGTAGTCCCAGACGCGGAGCCAGCCGCCCTTGCCCAGCCACAATGGATACTGCAGCAGGGCAATGAGGGCGACCAGCACCAGCGTCGGCCACTTCATTGCGAATCGCCGCGGATGGCCTACTTCCTGAGGTTGTAGAAGGCGTCGAGACCGGGGTAGGCTGCCGTATCGCCGAGATCTTCCTCGATGCGCAGCAACTGGTTGTACTTGGCGATGCGGTCCGAACGCGACAGCGAGCCGGTCTTGATCTGCATCGCGTTCAAGCCGACCGCGATGTCGGCGATGGTCGAATCCTCGGTTTCGCCGGAACGATGCGAAATCACCGAGGTATAGCCGGCGCGCTTGGCCATTTCGACGGCGGCGAAGGTTTCGGTCAGGGTGCCGATCTGGTTGATCTTGACCAGGATGGAATTGGCGATGCCCTGCGCGATGCCTTCCTTGAGGATCTTCGGATTGGTGACGAAAACGTCGTCGCCGACGATCTGCACGCGCTTGCCCAGGCGGTCGGTCAGCAGTTTCCAGCCCGGCCAGTCGCCTTCGGCCATGCCATCCTCGATGCTGATAATCGGGTAGCGGTCGGCCAGCGTCGCCAGGTAGTCGGTGAAGGCCTCCGAGCTAAGTTCCAGATTCTCCGAGGCCAGCATATAGCGGCCGTCGCGATAGAACTCGGAAGCCGCGCAATCGAGGCCCAGCACCATGTCCTGGCCCGGCGTGTAGCCGGCCGATTCGATCGCGCGCAGGATCAGCTCGATGGCCTCGTCGTTGCCCGAGACGTTCGGCGCAAAACCACCTTCGTCGCCGACCGTGGTCGGATAGCCCTTCTTGTCCACCAGCTTCTTGAGGTGATGAAAGACCTCGGCGCCGCAGCGCAGGGCCTCGCGGAAACTGCCGGCGCCAACCGGCAGGATCATGAATTCCTGGATGTCGAGGTTGTTGTTGGCATGCGCACCGCCGTTGATCACGTTCATCATCGGCACCGGCATCTGCATCGGGCCGGAGCCGCCGAAATAGCGATACAGCGGCAGGCCGGCCTCCTCGGCGGCGGCCTTGGCCACCGCCATCGATACGGCGAGAATGGCGTTGGCGCCGAGGCGCGATTTGTTCTCGGTGCCGTCGAGGTCGATCAGCGCCATGTCGATGAAGGCCTGCTCCTCGGCGTCGAGGCCGATGATGGCTTCGGAAATCTCGGTGTTGACGTTTTCCACGGCCTGCACCACGCCCTTGCCCAGATAGCGGCCCTTGTCGCCGTCGCGCAGCTCGATCGCCTCGCGCGAGCCGGTGGAGGCGCCGGAAGGCACGGCGGCGCGGCCCATGACGCCCGATTCGAGCAGGACGTCGGCCTCGACGGTGGGATTGCCGCGTGAGTCAAGAATCTCGCGGGCGACAACATCAACGATTGCACTCATGATTGTTTCCTCGTGTTTAACGTGAAGTGACTCGTTCGGAGCGACTTGTGACAATCGAGCGGAGCGAGCAAATTGGTAGCCCCGCCCTGGGGCGGGGATGGGGGTGGGGGGCCATAAATTCGCCTTTCGCGGGTTTCATCTTCGGCAGGTGACGCGCGGTGCCATGAGCGTTAACTCAATAGCCTTCGACCAGCAGCATGTCGAAATCCGACACGCCGGCACGCGCCGCACGCGCGGCAAGATACTCGGGGGAATCGTAGAACGTCCTGGCGGCTTCCATGCTCGGAAACTCGACGACGACCACGCGCTGCGGCTGCCAACTTCCTTCCAGGGTTTCGTAGGGCGCGCCGCGCACCAGGAAGCGGCCGCCGTAGGCATCGACGGCGATCTGCGACAGCCGGCGGTATTCCACCATGCGCTGCGGATCGCTGGAACGCGCATCGACGACCATATACGCAGGCTTGCTCATTTCGTCATTCCCTTCTGTTTGACCAGCGCATCGAGTTCCAGCAGTTGCTCCAGCAGCACCGCCATTTCGCCCAGCGGCCAGGCATTGGGGCCATCCGACAGCGCCTGGGCCGGATCGGGGTGGGTTTCCATGAACAGACCGGAAACGCCGACGGCGACCGCTGCCCGCGCCAGCACCGGCACGAACTCGCGCTGCCCGCCGCTGCGATCGCCCTGCCCGCCCGGCAGTTGCACCGAATGCGTGGCGTCGAACACCACCGGACAGCCGGTCTCGCGCATGATCGCCAGGCTGCGCATGTCGGACACCAGGTTGTTGTAGCCGAAGGAGGCGCCGCGCTCGCAGACCATGATGCTGTCGGCCCCGCCATTGGCATCCTGTGCTTTCAGCACCACCTGTTTCATGTCGCCCGGCGCCATGAACTGGCCCTTCTTGATGTTCACCGGCTTGCCCGAAGCCGCGCAGGCCTGGATGAAGTCGGTCTGGCGGCAGAGAAAGGCCGGCGTCTGCAGCACATCGACCACGGCCGCGACGGCGGCGATCTCATGTTCGGCATGCACATCGGTCAGCACCGGCACGCCGAGCTGCTGCCTGACGTCGGCCAGGATGGCCAGGCCCTGCTCCATGCCGAGGCCGCGGAAGGACTTGCCGGAACTGCGATTGGCCTTGTCGTAGGACGACTTGTAGATGAAGTTCAGGCCCAGCTTGCGGCAGATCTCGCGCAATTGGCCCGCGGTGTCGAAAGCCATCTCGCGCGATTCGATGACGCAGGGGCCGGCGATCAGGAACAGCGGTCGGTCGAGCCCGACCTCGAAGCCGCAGAGCTTCATGATGCGGCCTTCCATGTGGGGTCGCAGAGCATCACTTGATGCCCTTGTGCGCCAGCGCCGCCTTGACATAGGCGATGAACAGGGGATGGCCGGTGCGCGGGTTGGAGGTGAATTCGGGGTGGAACTGCACGCCGACGAACCACGGGTGGATTTCGGCCGGCAGCTCCATCATCTCGGGCAGATCCTCGGTCGGCGTACGCGCCGAAATCACCATGCCGGCAGCTTCGAGCTTCGGCACATAGGTGTTGTTGACCTCGTAGCGATGACGATGCCGCTCATTCACCTCGGCACCGTAGAACTTCGACGCCAGCGTGCCGGGCTTGACCGGGCAGCGCTGGGCGCCGAGACGCATGGTGCCGCCGAGATTGGAGCTGGCGTCGCGCTTTTCGAGGCGGCCTTCGCGATCCTGCCACTCGGTGATCAGCGCAACCACCGGGTGCGGCGTGTCGGCGTCGAACTCGGTGCTGTTGGCGCCCGCGAACCCGGCCACATGGCGGGCGAACTCGATGGTGGCGAGCTGCATGCCGAGGCAGATGCCGAGGTAAGGCAGCTTGTTTTCGCGCGCGTAGCGAATTGCGGCGATCTTGCCCTCGGTGCCGCGCCGGCCGAAGCCGCCCGGAACCAGAACGGCATCCATCGTCGCCAATACGCCGGGGCCGTGCTTCTCGATGTCTTCGGAGTCAATGTACTGGATATTCACCTTGCTGCGGCAATGGATGCCGGCATGCACCAGCGACTCGGTCAGCGACTTGTAGGACTCGGTCAGATCGACGTACTTGCCGACGAAGGCGATGTTAACCTCGTGTTGCGGATGCTCCAACGCGTCGACCAGCTTCTTCCAGGCCGAAAGGTCGGCGGCGCGCGCCAGGATGCCCAGCTTGTGGCAGACGATCTCGTCGATCATCTGGTCGTGCAGCATGGCCGGAATCTTGTAGATGCTGTCGGCATCGAGCGCGGAGATCACCGCCTCAGGCTGGACATTGGTGAACAGCGCGATCTTGCGCTTTTCCTCGGCCGGTATCTCGCGATCGGCGCGGCACAGCAGGATGTCGGGCTGGATGCCGATCTCGCGCAGTTCCTTGACCGAATGCTGGGTCGGCTTGGTCTTGAGTTCGCCGGCGGTGGGAATCCAGGGCACCAGCGTCAGGTGGATGTAGCAGGCGTTGTTGCGGCCTTCCTGGATGCCCATCTGGCGGATGGCTTCGAGGAAGGGCAACGACTCGATGTCGCCCACGGTGCCGCCGACCTCGACGATCGCCACGTCGGCGCCTTCGGCGCCGCGCTTGATGAAGATCTTGATTTCGTCGGTGATGTGCGGGATGACCTGGACCGTCTTGCCCAGATACTCGCCGCGGCGCTCTTTCTTGATCACCGACTCGTAGATCTGGCCGGTGGTGAAGTTGTTGCGCCTGCCCATCTTGGCGCTGGTGAAGCGCTCGTAATGGCCAAGGTCGAGGTCGGTCTCGGCGCCGTCCTCGGTGACGAATACCTCGCCATGCTGGAACGGCGACATGGTGCCGGGGTCGACGTTGATATAGGGATCGAGCTTGAGGTGGGTAACCTTGATGCCGCGGGATTCAAGGATTGCGCCCAAACTGGCGGCTGCGATGCCCTTGCCCAGACTGGACACGACACCGCCTGTAACGAAAACGTATTTGGCCATGGAAATGCAGGAGCGGGAAATTCCAATGATAGCGGAAATTTCCCGCCCTTTAGAAGCCCCGCGCCGGGTGGGCGATTCGGCGCACCCGTTACGCGTTCAGGCGACGGTCAGTGACGTTGCGGCGGCTTGCCGCGCCCGTCGCGCCGGCTCAGGCGGTCGACCAGTGCAGACAGGTTCCCCAGCGACATGAGATGGGCATAAATCACGGCCAGACTGCCGTTGGCGAACAGTTCCTGGACCGTATCGCGATCCAGGGCACGCAATTTTGCCTCGTCCACCACGTTGAGGCCATTGAGGCGGAACTGGCTGCCGTCATTGAGCTGCGCCACCGAGTCCGCCTGCCGCAGCAGCCCCAGTTCTTCCAGTCGACGCCCCATGGCTTCCGTCGCGGCTGCAGCCTGATGAAACTCGGTGAGGAACTTGATCGCATGCTCCAGTTGGGCGGTGGGCTTGCCGTCCGCAAACAGGGCCTCGCCCACGTCAGCGTCAAAGCACTGCGACGACTCGTCGATGCATACCAGCAGCTCGCCCTGCGCCCCTTTGCCGGGAACGAATGGGTAGCGCCGCACGAAGGCCGGCACATAACGCGCGTCCCATTTGCCCGCGGCATCGACGTAGAGATTTTCGCTGTCGCGCAAGCCCAGCAGTGCCGCCGGCAAGGGGCCCGCATCGCCACGAGCGAAGACGATCGGGTATTCACGCGCGCATTCGAAAAACTCGCCGGCCAGCAGAGGCACGGAGTTGGTTTTCGCCGCATAGGCGAAACTCGTTGCGGGACGCACCTTCACCTTGGCGTGGGTCTGGTCGTTGAGCGCCACAACGCTCTCATAGAAGATCATTTCGGACATCGCAATGGAATCCATTCGTAAAAAACCGAGGCTATCACATCGCGTCACGACGTAGATTTTGCCCGCTAGAAGGCCATGAAGACCGGGGTGCAGCGCGTATAATTCCCCGCTTTCGCCCTGCGCAGGAACAGTCATGGAAGCCGAACGCATCAATGCCGTCGCCAACCGTATCGCCGACCTTACCGGTCGTGGCGAGCAACTGCGGAGGTATCTTTGACTACGACGGAAAAGCGGAAAAACTCGCTGAACTGAATCAGGTACTCGAAGACCCGAAGCTCTGGGACGACGCCGAGCGCGCCCAGACGCTGGGCCGCGAAAAGAAATCCCTCGAAGCCGTGGTCGGCACGCTTTCCGGAGTCGGTTCGCGACTCACCGAAGCCCGCGACCTGTTCGAACTGGCGCGCGAAGAGGATGACGACGAAACCATGATGGCCGTCGAAAGCGATCTCAACGAGGCGGAAAAACTCGTTGCCGATCTCGAATTCCGCCGCATGTTCAACAACCCGGCCGATCCCAACAACTGCTTCATCGACATCCAGGCCGGCGCCGGCGGCACCGAAGCCTGCGACTGGGCCTCGATGCTGCTGCGCCAGTACCTGAAATACTGCGAACGCAAGGGCTTCAAGACCGAACTGCTGGAGCAGACCGACGGCGACGTGGCCGGCATTCGCAGCGCCTCGATCAAGGTCGAGGGCGACTATGCCTATGGCTTCCTGCGCACCGAAACCGGCGTGCACCGCCTGGTGCGCAAATCGCCCTTCGATTCCTCGGGCGGACGCCATACCAGCTTCGCCAGTCTTTATGTGTATCCGGAGATCGACGATTCGATCGAGGTCGAGATCAACCCTGCCGACCTGCGCACCGACACCTTCCGCGCCTCCGGCGCCGGCGGCCAGCACATCAACAAGACCGACTCGGCGATCCGCATTACCCACGTCCCGACCGGCATCGTCGTGCAGTGCCAGAGCGATCGCTCGCAGCACCGCAACCGCGCCGAGGCGATGGCGATGCTGAAGTCGCGGCTCTACGAACTCGAACTGCGCAAACGCCAGGCCGAAGCCGACAAGCTCGAAGCCGGCAAGACCGACGTCGGCTGGGGCCACCAGATCCGCAGCTACGTGCTGGACAATTCCCGCATCAAGGATCTGCGCACCAATGTCGAAATCTCCGCGACGCAGAAGGTGCTCGACGGAGACCTCGACCAGTTCATCGAAGCGAGCCTGAAACAGGGCGTCTAATTCATTTTCCGCCATCGGACCATCATCATGAGCGACCAGCAACAGCAACCTGCCGACGAGAACCGCCTGATCGCCGAGCGCCGCGAAAAACTCGCCGCCTGGCGCGCTTCCGGTCGCGCCTTCCCCAACGACTTCTCGCGCGAGAACCTGGCCGGCAAGCTCGACGAACTCTACAGCGCGAAGACGCGCGAGGAACTCGAAGCGGCGCCGATCGAGGTCAAGGTCGCCGGCCGCATCATGCTGAAGCGCGTCATGGGCAAGGCCAGCTTCGCCAGCATCCAGGACGTTTCCGGCCGCATCCAGATCTTCGTCAGCAACGACGGCACGGGCGAAGAGACGCACAAGGAGTTCAAGGGCTGGGACCTGGGCGACATCGTCGGCTGCGAAGGCACGCTGTTCAAGACCAAGACCAATGAGCTGACCGTGCAATGCAGCAGCATCCGCCTGCTGACCAAGTCGCTGCGGCCGCTGCCCGAGAAGTTCCACGGCCTGACCGACGTCGAACAGAAATATCGCAGCCGCGAACTCGACCTGATCACCAACGAGCAGACGCGCTTCACCTTCGTCGCCCGCAGCCGGATGATCCAGTCGATCCGCAATTACATGATGCACCACGGCTTCCTCGAAGTGGAAACGCCGATGATGCATCCCATCCCCGGCGGCGCCGCGGCCAAGCCCTTCACCACCCACCACAATGCGCTGGACATGGAACTGTTCCTGCGCATCGCGCCCGAGCTCTACCTGAAGCGCCTGGTGGTCGGCGGCTTCGAGAAGGTGTTCGAGGTCAATCGCAATTTCCGCAACGAAGGCTTGAGCCCCCGCCACAACCCCGAATTCACCATGATGGAGTTCTACGAGGCCTACACCGACTACCGGCGGCTGATGGACTTCACCGAAGGCCTGTTGCGCCACTCGGCGCGCGAGGCGCTGGGCACCGAGGTATTCGAGTACCAGGGACGCGAACTCGACCTTTCCAAGCCCTTTGCGCGGCTGACCATCGTCGGCGCAATTCATCACTACCACCCCGGCTACAGCTTCGAACAGCTCAACGACATCGATTGGCTGCGGCAGAAGCTCGCCGACCTCAGGGTCGACATGAAGTCGCCGCACATGGCGCGTGCCGGGCTGGGCACGCTGCAACTGGCGCTGTTCGAGGAAACCACCGAGGCCGAGTTGTGGGACCCGACCTACATCATCGACTACCCGGCCGAAGTCTCGCCGCTGGCGCGCAGCAACGACGACAACGCGGACATCACCGAGCGCTTCGAACTGTTCATCGTCGGCCGCGAAATCGCCAACGGCTTCTCCGAACTGAACGACCCCGAGGACCAGGCCGTGCGCTTCATGCAGCAGGCCAAGGCCAAGGAAGCCGGCGACGAGGAAGCCATGTACTACGATGCCGACTACATCCGCGCACTCGAATACGGGCTGCCGCCGACCGGCGGCTGCGGCATCGGCATCGACCGCCTGGTGATGCTGCTGACCAACTCGGCCTCGATCCGCGACGTGATCCTGTTCCCGCAGATGCGACCCGAGTAATGCCTCCCGTCGTCCCCGCCGAACTTGCGTTCGCCGGGGACGGCACACCCTGGTCGCCGGCCTACGACGACGTCTACCACACTGCGCACGGCGCGCTGGCCCAGGCGCGCCACGTCTTCCTCGCCGGCAATGCGCTGCCGGCGCGCTGGATGGAAGCCGAACGCTTCGTCATCCTCGAAACGGGCTTCGGCCTCGGCCTGAATTTTCTCGCCACCTGGCAGGCATGGCGCGCGTCCGGCGCCAAAGGGCGGCTGCACTTCGTCTCGGTCGAAAAGCATCCCTTCCGCCGCAACGATCTCGCGGCGCTGCTGGCACCCCATGCCGAACTCAGCGCCCTGGCCGGCGAGCTGCTGCGCCAGTGGCCGGCGCTGACGCCGGGCTTTCATCGCCTGCATTTCGATGCGGACCGCGTCACGCTGACGCTCCTGCTGGGCGACGCGCAGACACTGCTGCCGCAACTGGCGGCGCATGTCGATGCGGTCTATCTCGACGGCTTTGCGCCGGCGAAGAATCCCGAACTGTGGTCGCCGGCCCTGCTCACCACGCTCAGCCGCATGTGCAGAAGCCCAGCAACGCTGGCGACCTGGAGCGTCGCCGGCGAGCTGCGGCGCACGCTGCAGCAGCTCGGCTGGCAGGTGGAACGCCGGCCCGGCTTTGCCGGCAAGCGCGAAATGCTGCGCGGCGTCGCCGGGTCGCCAGCGCCAACTCTCAATTTGCCCCGCGCGCCCGCCGAGCGCCGCGCCATCGTGATCGGCGCCGGGCTCGCCGGCACCGCGATCAGCGAACGGCTGGCCGCGCGCGGCTGGCAGATCGAACTCTTCGAGCGCCACGGTGCCACCGCGCAGGAAGCCTCGGGCAACCCGTCCGGCATACTGCTGCCGCACCTGGCGAAGGACGATGCGCTGGCGGCGCGTCTGTCGCGCGCCTGTTACCTGTATGCGCTGCGGCGCTTTGCCGATCTGGCCGGGCTACGCTGGTCGCCCTGCGGCGTGCTGCAGATCGCCCGCGACGCGACCCACGAATCCCTGCAGCGCGCCACGGTGGAGCAGCTCGGACTGCCGCCCGACTTCGCCGCATTTCTCGATCATGCCGCCGCCGCAGCCCTGATCGGCCGACCGTTGGCGCATGGCGGCTGGTGGTTTCCCGGCGGCGGCTGGGTCAGCCCGGCCAGCGTCTGTAGCGCCCTGCTGGCTGCTGCCGGGAAGGCGGTCGATGCGCATTTCGGCGCCGAGGTCTCCTCGCTGCGCCAGACGGCAGACGGCTGGCAGGCATTCGATGCCGCCGGACTCCTGCTGGCCGAGGCAGCCCACGTGGTACTCGCCAATGCCCATGACGCGAACCGGCTGCTGCAACAGGCGCTGCCGCTGACCCCGATCCGCGGCCAGGTCAGCTATCTGCCGCCGGGCATTGCCGACGCGATGATGCCGCCGTTGCATCACGTCATCTGCCGCTCCGGCTACATCACGCCCCTTGCAGCCGGTACGGTCTGCTTCGGAGCCAGCTTCGACAGTGGCGACACCAATCTGGAAATTCGCGCCGCGGACCATGCAGGCAATCTGCAACGCCTGGACGAACTCCTGCCGGGCGCCGCCGCGGGCATCGATGCGGCGCTGCTGGGCGGTCGCGTCGGTGTGCGCACGGCCTCCCCCGATCGGCTGCCCCTGATCGGTACCCTGCCCGACGTGGCGGCAACTATCGGGAATGCGGTGACCTTGGAGCAGCTGCCGCGCCTGAAGGGCTTGCACGCCCTGCTCGGACTTTCCGCCCGCGGCATGGTGTGGGCGCCGCTGGCCGCGGAACTGCTCGCCAGCCAGCTCGCGGGCGATCCGCTGCCGGTCGAGCGCGACCTGATGCGCGCCGTCGATCCGGCGCGCTTCCATCTACGCGACCTGCGTCGCGGCAAGGCAGCTTTGTAACAGCGCCGTGTCGCCAGCGCCAACTCTTGCCGCGGCCGCAGCTAGAACGGCTTGCTGACCATGGGCGGCGGCAAATCGAGCGACAACTTCGGCTCGATTTGACTCAGGATGCCGACGCTCGGCATATCTTCGACGAACGCCGGACCTTGCATCAGACTGGCAATGCGCAGTGTCGACTCGCGCAGTTCCGCGGTCCAGTCGGCTTCCGCCGGCAAGGCCGGACGCAGGGCCTGCAACTGCTCGCTGACCTCGCGGCCGTCCCAGCCTGCTGCTGCCAGGAGCCTCATGGCCATCGCTTCAGCCTCGCGCACCTGCAGCGGACGGTCGTTGGCGCGCAGCACACGCGCACCCGCAAAGGAAGCGACCGACGCCACCGCGCTGGTCGTCGCCGCCGAACTCGCCGCGGTCGTGGCGGCAGCCGTGGTGGCGGAAAACAGGGATCCGATATTGAGTACCGGCAGCAGTATCTGAGCGGCGAGCCCCACCAGGACGCTGGTGGTCACGTTCTCGTCGTGATGGCCGGCGATGATATGGTTCATTTCCCGCGCCAGGACAAAGGCCAGCGCCGCATCATCGAGCTCGAGGCGGCGCACTCCACGATAGATCACCACGGTTCCCGCGGCGCTGGACGCCGCCCCGGCATCAAGCTTGTCGGCGACGATGAACTCGAAGCGCGGGAAGCGCATTGGCAGATCGGCGTGCTGGCGAAACGCCGTATCGGCGAGGCGGCGTCCCAGGGCAAGAATCCGCTGATCGAAAGCCCGATCCGCGCCGCACTCCGCCGCCTGGCATGACGGCGCATCGGCAGCAGTCACCAACTGCAGATGCATGTCGAATTCCGAATAGACCGCGCTGAAGCCCTGCAAGGCCGCCGGCGCCATCACCTGCGTGCGCCCCCCGGGCGAGGTGGCGCAGGCGGTCACTATGAACAGCAGGAGCAGCAGGAGCAGAACGCGGGACATGGTTCGTGCCGAAATGAGCTGCGCTAACTTTCGCCCTGTCGCGGGCGAATGTCAATCGGCTTCAGGCGCTTCAGGCAGACGGCACCGCCGCCAGCCGCTGCAACACGCGCTCGCGTCCCAATACCTCCAGCACGGCGTCGATCGAAGGCGATTGCGGCAAACCCAGCAGCGCGACGCGCAGGGGAATCGCCAACTGCGGCATTTTCAGCCCGCACTCGGCAGCGGTCTGCTTGACGGCCTGGCCCAACTCGGCGGCTTGCCAATTGCATGCTGCGAGCCTTTCGCGCAAGGCGCGCAAGCCCTTGAGCGCCGCTTCGGTGAAGTGCTGAGCTGCCATCTCGACCGTCGGATGCGGCGCGACAAAGTAAGGATGCAAGGCGTCGGCCAGTTCGTTCAGATTGCCGACGCGATCCCGGTACAGAAGGGCCACCTGCGCCACATCCGGCCCGCCGGCGACCGTCACGCCCTGGCGTGCCAGGCGGTGCGTCGCCTCGGCGGCGAGCCGCTGCGGAGCGGCCAGCTTGAGGTAGTGCGCGTTGAGCCAGTTCAGCTTCTCGGTATTGAACTGCGCCGCCGACGCGGTAATGTGATCCAGATCGAACCACTGCACGAACTGCTCCATGCTGAACACTTCTTCGTCGCCATGCGACCAGCCAAGACGCGCCAGATAGTTCAGCACCGCCTCGGGCAAATAGCCGTCCTCGTCGTACTGCATTACCGACACCGCGCCGTGACGCTTGGACAGCTTCTGTCCGTCGTCGCCGAGAATCATCGACAGGTGCGCGTACTGGGGAACCGGCGCGCCGAGCGCCTGCAACAGGTTGATCTGGCGCGGCGTGTTGTTCACGTGGTCGTCGCCGCGGATGACATGGGTGATGTTCATGTCGCGGTCATCGACGACGACGCAGAAGTTGTAGGTCGGCGTGCCGTCGCCGCGGGCGATGATGAAGTCGTCGAGTTCGCTGTTGGCAAATTCGATGCGCCCCTTGACCTGGTCCTGCCAGGCCACCATGCCTTGCACCGGGTTGCGGAAGCGCACCACCGGCGCCACGCCCGCCGGTGGCGGCGGCAAGGTCTTGCCCGCTTCGGGCCGCCAGCGGCCGTCGTAGCGGGGCTTTTCCTTGCGCGCCTCTTGCTCCGCGCGCAGGGCGTCGAGCTCCTCCTTCGCCGTATAGCAGTGATAGGCCGTGCCCGCCGCCAGCATTTCGGCGATCACCTGGCGGTAGCGCTCCATGCGCTGCATCTGGTAGAACGGCCCCTCGTCGTGGCTCAGTCCCAGCCACTGCATGCCGTCGATGATCGCCTGCACCGCCTCCGGCGTCGAACGCGCGACGTCGGTATCCTCGATGCGCAGGATGAAAGTGCCGCCATGGCGACGGGCGTAGGCCCAGGAAAACAGCGCCGTGCGGGCGCCGCCGATGTGCAGGAAGCCGGTGGGACTCGGCGCGAAGCGGGTGCGAACCTTCATGGGAATTCGATGATAGGGGAAAGGTCCGAATTCTACGCCACGGCACCGGCGCGATTGACCGCCGCCCATCCTTTGTGGTTAAATGCGCGGCTCTTTCGCGGGCGGTTAACTCAGCGGTAGAGTGCCACCTTCACACGGTGGAAGCCACTGGTTCGATCCCAGTACCGCCCACCAGGATTCACGTAATCGAAGGCCGGATACCTAATCAAGGTTTCCGGCCTTTTGCTTCGCTGCGGCTGCCGTATCCATGCACTGGTTCCAGCCGCCGTCAGGGCGAAAGCGCGGCTAGCCGCCGCTCCTCGATTTCAGGTGATGCCCGAGGTGGCGATCGGTCTTGGTACTGTGATTGACAGTCCAGTCCATCAACAACAGCTTGATGCGAAATGCCATGCATACCGGATTTTCCGTCTCGGATTCTATTTCCTCGCTCAGGCGCTGCAGGTTCGTCTGGAAACGCCGATGCTGCTGCAAGTGCTCTGCAAGAAACGCATAGCGCGACTCCTGCATCAGCGTTTCCTCCATAGTGAATTGCTCCTGCGCGCCCCTTTCGATGAGGTCGAGAAGCGGCAGGGTATCCTTGGTGCGACCCTCGCGAACTGCGGTGGCCAGGGCATTCATCTGGCTCAAGCGGGTCCGGTGGCGGCTGTCGATCTCGGCCACGCCGGAACTGCATTCCTCGCTCCAGGTCTGGGTCAGTTCGTTCTCCTCGACACCTTCGGCGTGACCGTTGCGCAAGTAATCGTCGCAGCGGTTCAGATAGAGACGCGCCGGGGCATCTTCCGGCACCTCTTCGAGGCATCTGGCCAATCGCGTCCTGGCGCGGGAGATGTCCCCAACGAAGTAGAAGGCCAAAGCTTCCTCGAAGCGTTTTTGTGTGCGCTTCTTTGCCGCCAGCATCCGCGGCGGGTCTGCGTCGAAGACCTCATACACGGATTGAGCCTCCAGCTTGCCCTTGACTCGACTCCGGGCCAGAAACCGGATGCAGTAGCGCGAAGGATCTTCAAGGCTGTGCAAAGTGTGCTCGCTGATCAGCAGCGGCACACCGTAAACCTTCGACATTCCCTCCAGCCGCGAAGCGAGGTTGACGGCATCGCTGATGACCGTCCCTTCCATCCGTCCGATGCCGCCAACCGTCCCCAGCATGACGATGCCCGTATTGATGCCGATGCCGATCCGGATCGGCAAGTAGCCTGCGCGCGCACGGCCCTCGTTATAGACTTTGAGGCGTTCCAGCATCGCCAGGGCGCCCTGTACCGCGTCATCGGTGCCTTCGGGGAACAGCGCCATGATCGCATCGCCGATGTATTTGTCGATCAGTCCGCGAAACGGGACAATCATCGGTTCCATCTGCGATAAATAGGAATTCAGAAAATCGAAGTTCTCCTGCGGCGTCATCGTTTCCGAGAGGCCGGTGAAATTCCGAATGTCGGCGAACAGGATGGTCATCTTGCGTTCGGTCTGCATGCCGAGGCGGACGCCGCGAACGTTGTCGATGTCCAGGAAATGCAGAAATTCGCGGGGTACGAAACGGCCAAAAGCCTTTTCGGTATCGACCAATTGCTCGCGTATGTCGGCGAGCTCGGCCCGCAAGCGCTTGACTTCGGCCTCCAGGGAGGCAGACCGCGAATCAGGGAGCGAGTCCGGGTTCAATCGATTATGGATTCAAGAATGAGCGGACGATCCCGGCTGCGAAGTCAGCCCGTCAGCCAACCAGATGCAGGCGGTCCGTTGTGTCCGGCTCGGGAAAAAGAGACCCGTTCTTCCGGTTCTCCGCCAGCAACACGGAAAACTCATCGGCGCTGACGCCCTGCGAAAACCGATAGCCCTGAAGAATGTCACAGCGATTCCGGCGCAAGAAGTTGACCTGGCTTGCAGATTCCACGCCCGAGGCCACGATCTTGAGTTTCAGCGCGTGGCCCATGGCGATGATGGTCCGGGTTATGGCGACTGCCTCCGCATCGTTGGGCGTATCCTGAACGAAGGAACGATCGATCTTGAGGTTGTCGATGGGGAATCTGTTGAGATAACTCAAACTGGAATATCCGGTTCCGAAGTTGTCCATCGAGAGTGCGACGCCAAGACTCTTGAGCCGGTGCAGCAGGGCCAGGCCGGTCGGCGCGTCGCGCATCAACGTGCTTTCCGAGATTTCCAGATGCAAGTAACGCGAGTCGAAACTCAGGGTTTTCATCACGGCATCGACCTTCTCGACTGCCTTTTCGTCCGCGACCTGATCGGCGCAGAAGTTTACGGCAATGAACAACTCGCTGTCGAAATCCTTGCGCCACGCGATATTGTTGGCCAATGCGGTGCGCAGCACCCAGTCGCCGACCCTCACCGCCAACCCGGCCTGCTCCAGCATGGGAACAAAGAATTCGGGGCTGACATAGCCGGCTTCCGGCCTGACCCAGCGCAGCAAGGCCTCTGCGCCGACAATGCGGCCGGTCTCTCCCGATACGAGCGGTTGATAGAACACCTTCAGTTCGTCACGCTCTATAGCGCGCTGCAGGCGCTCCCTGAGTCTTATCTGGTCGGAAAGCTTTTCATTGGTTTGCGGGAAGCGGTAGGTGTTGCCTCCCGCCTCGGCGGCCAGATACATTGCAGCATCCGCACTCTTGGTCAGCGTTTCTGCATCTTCCCCGTCCTTCGGGTAAATGCCGATACCGATGCTGGCGGAAATGTGCAACTCCGCGCTATCGACATAAAGCGCCCGGCTCAGTTCCCGCTGGACGCGGTCGGCCACCGTCGCGGCTTCGTCAGTTGACGCGATATCCGAGAGGACAATCGCGAATTCGTCGCCACCAAGCCTGGCAACGCAATGGCCGGGGTCGACGGATGCCATCAGTCGCGCCGAAACCTCCTGCAAAAGCATATCCCCGGCGCTATGTCCCACTGCCTTGTTGATCTGATCGAAGCGATCGAGGTCGATCAACATCAGGGCCGTGGAGCGCTTGTTCCTGCGGGCCGCGATGATGGCCTGCTCGAGCCGGTCACTGAACAGGATGCGGTTCGGCAATGACGTCAGGGCATCGTAGTGAGCAAGAAACTGCATCCGCTTCTTGATCGTCTTATGCACCGTGATTTCGGAGAACACCGCCACGAAGTTGACGATTTCGCCGCTATCGTTCTTGACCGCACTGATGTTCATCCATTCGACGATGACCTCACCGTCCTTGCGCCGGTTGCGAATCTCGCCGTGCCACTCCCCGCGATTCATCAGCGAACGCCACATGTTGCTGTAGAAGGACTTGTCCTGCTGGCCGGAATTCAGCACGCTCGGCGTATTGCCCGTAACTTCCTCCGCCGTGTAGCCGGTGATCTCCGAGAACCTCCGGTTGACCATCAGAATCTTGTTGTCCCGATCGGTGATCATTACGCCTTCTGCGCTGTTCTCGAACACGTGGGACGCCAATTCGAGCTTGCGTTCCGCGATCTGCCGGGCGCGCTCCTGCTCAAGCGAATCGATGGCGTGGGACAGATTGTCGGCAAGACTTGCAAGCAGACTTTGTTCCTCGACGTCGACCAAATCCTCCGCCAGTCCAACGATGCAGATTCCGCCTGCGAGCTTGCCGGCTATCCGCAATGGCAAATGCGCAAGTCCGTGCGCCTCGAAACCGCGCGGGCTTTCCACCAGCGCGCTGTCGCAAGCGGAAAGCGAGGCGAAGAAGCTGCAAGGCCTTGCATCGATGGCATCCTGCTGCGTGGACTTGCGGGAGTCCTCGCGCAGAGCGGATGTAATCGTCGCGGCCAGTTCGGGGTGTTCGCCGATAACCACCATCGACGGCAACCGATCGTCGCTCGCATACACCCAGGCCAGCGGAAACCCGCCAATCTCGTGGAGAATGCCGACGGTCTCCTGAATCAGGGTCTGACAATCCTTGGTCCGGAGTATGGCTTCATTGGCCTCGCTGACCACGGCCAAGGTTCTGTTCAAACGCAGAATATGACGTTCTGCCTGCTTGCGATCGGTGACGTCGAGGAGGATGCCGACAATTCCACCCACGTCGGAATGGGCCGTCGAAAACACCGCCTTGAAAAACACCACGTCCTTCTCCAAGCCGTCGGCGCACTTGACGCGAGCCTCGTAGGTTTGCTTGCCGCGGCTTTCTAGCAGGTCCCGGTCGGCTTTGTCATAGACCTCGGCGAGTTCCTGCGGGGCAATTTCATAAACCGTCTTACCGATCATGGCCTCGCTGGTGGTTCCGTAGAAGTCCTCGAACGCCTTGTTGACTCCGATGTAGCGTCCGTTGGCATCCTTGAAGAAAACCGGCGATGGAATGGCGGCCAGCAATTGCTCGACAAAACTCAGGTTTTCCGTCAGCGCCTCGTCAAGCTGTTTGTGGGCCGTGATGTCTTCGCCGATCTCCAGCACATGCGACGCTTTTCCTTCGGTATCGAACAGGGCAAGCTTCTTGATCCTCACCCACCGCGCGGAGCCTCCCGGAATCCGGATCAACTGTTCCGGCAACTCGACAAGATCCCCGTCGCGAATCGCCGCCAAGTCGGTTTCGGTGTCGCGGTCCGCCTGTTCGCCCTGGAACAGGTCCCTGCTCGAAAGACCGAGCAACTGCGCCTTCGACTTGCCCAGGACATCTTCTACCAGGCGGTTTACGCGCACGACCGTCAAATCCGAGGCGCGCTTGAGCACGATCATGCTCGGGATATGCTCAAAAATCGAGTCGAGCAAGGCATGCGAGTTCTGCAGCAGCAACTCGGTCTGTTTGCGCCGCTCGACCTCAGACTTCAGAACTTCCTTGTCCAATGCCAACTGCAATGTCCGCACGGCGACCTGTTCGGCCATTTCCGCCGACCGACGCAATAGCAGATAGGTCAGAAGGCCGACGAGCGCGCTCGCCGCGAGCAGCAGCAGCAATTCGGGCAAGGCGATGGGCGGAGCATTCCA
>JACPUD010000112.1 GCA_016192435.1 Rhodocyclales bacterium
ATCGACTGCCTGGGCAAGGTGGCCGAGATATCTGCGCGCCTGCCTTCACTGCAGCGCGTCGTCCTCGTGCCGTATGCGGGAAATGCGGCGGAAAATGCGGCCGGCAGCGGCGAAAATGTGGCGGTGAAGCAGGGCGTGTGGCTGGCAGAATTCCTGGCGCCCTTCGCCGGCGAGCGGGAAATCCGCTTCGAGCGACTGCCCTTCGACCACCCGCTCTACATCATGTATTCCTCGGGCACCACCGGCGTGCCCAAGTGCATCGTGCATTGCGCCGGCGGCGCGCTGCTGCAGCACCTCAAGGAGCACCAACTGCAGGCCGACGTGAAGCCCGGCGACCGCCTGTTCTACTTCACCACCTGCGGCTGGATGATGTGGAACTGGCTGGTCTCCGGCCTCGCCTCGGGCGCGACCCTGCTGCTCTACGACGGCTCGCCCTTCGTCGGCCGCGGCAGCATCCTGTTCGACTACGCCGATGCCGAAGGCATGACGCATTTCGGTACCTCGGCCAAGTTCATCGACGCCATCGCCAAGATCGATCTGCAGCCGCGCCGGACGCACAAGCTGGCACACCTGCGCGCCATGTTCTCCACCGGCAGCCCGCTGGTGGCCGAGGGCTTCGATTACGTCTATGCCAACATCAAACCGGCGCTGCAACTCGCCTCGATCTCCGGCGGCACCGACATCATTTCCTGCTTCGTCCTCGGCAACCCCAACGGCCCCGTGTATCGCGGCGAGATCCAGTGCGCGGGCCTCGGCATGGCGGTCGATGTGTTCGACGACGAGGGACGGCCGCTGCGCGGCGAAAAGGGCGAGCTGGTATGCACGCGCTCCTTCCCGGTGATGCCGATCGGGTTCTGGAACGACGCGGGCAACGCGAAATACCGCGCCGCCTACTTCGAGCGCTTCGACAATATTTGGTGCCATGGCGACTTCGCCGAGCGCACCGCGCACGACGGCTTCATCATCTACGGCCGTTCGGATGCCACGCTGAATCCCGGCGGCGTGCGCATCGGCACCGCGGAAATCTATCGCCAGGTGGAAAAGCTCGGCGAGGTCGTCGAATCGTTGGTGATCGGCCAGGACTGGCCGCCGGGCAACAGCGGCGACGTGCGTGTGGTGCTCTTCGTCAAGTTGCGCGAGGGCCTGGAGCTGGACGATGCGCTGGCCGCGCGTATCAAGCAGATGATCAGGGACAACACCACGCCGCGCCACGTGCCGGCCAAGATCCTGCAGGTCGCCGACATTCCGCGCACCAAGAGCGGCAAGATCGTCGAGCTGGCGGTGCGCAACGCCGTGCATGGCGCGGCCGTGAAGAACGTCGAGGCCCTGGCCAATCCCGAGGCGCTCGACTATTTCCGCAATCGAAGTGAACTGCTGGGCTGAGCGGCCGCAGTTTCAACTCTTGCTGGCGCCCTGCTCGAACTGGTCGACGCTCCAGCCGGCACCTTCGTCCAGCGCCAGCGCGGCGGCGAGATAGGGCAGGCATTCTTCCAGCGCGGCCGCCAGCGGCCACGGCGGGTTGATCACGAACATGCCGCTGCCGTGCATGCCGCGGCCTTTGGTGGCCGGTGCGCGCACGCTCAGCGTGGCGTGCAGCCAGTGGCTGGCGCCGGCTTTCTTCAGCTTGTCGGGCAGTTGGTTGGCTTCGATGGTGGGTAGCATCGGGTGCCAGACCAGATAGGTACCGGTGGCAAAGCGCTTCAGGGCGTCCTTGAGCGCGGCGGCGACTTTCATGTAGTCGCTCTTGATTTCGTAGGACGGATCGATCAGCACCAGCCCACGGCGCGATGGCGGCGGCAGCGCGGCCTTCAGCACCTCGAAGCCGTCGGCCTGCTCGACCGTGACGCGGCGGCCGGCATCCTTGAACTGGCGCCGCAGCAGGGCGAAGTCGGTCGGGTGCAGCTCGCACAGGCGCAGGCTGTCGCGCGCCTGGGCGCTGTCCCGCATCAGGTTGGCGGCGATGCGCGGCGATCCGGGGTAGCGACGCAGCGTGGCGCTGCCGTTCAGGGCGCGCACCAGGGCCACGTAGGTCGCCAGGGCCGGCGGCAGATCCTTGCGTTCCCACAGCCGGGCGATGCCGTCCACGTACTCGCCGGTGCGTTTCGCCTCTTCCGCATCGAGGGCGTAGAAACCTGCGCCGGCATGGGTGTCGACCAGGATGTAGGGCTTGTCCTTGCCGTTCATGTGCTCGATGCAAAGCATCAGCACGAGGTGCTTGAGGACATCGGCGTGGTTGCCGGCGTGGTAGGCGTGGCGATAGCTGAGCATGGGGGCGGGATAGAATGTGCAACCATGAATGATACGCAGGGAATCCGGGTTTCAAAACTTCTCGCCGAACGCGGACTATGTTCGCGTCGCGAGGCGGATGGTTATATCGAGCGCGGGCTGGTGTTCGTCGATGGCCAGCGGGTCACGCAATTGGGCACCCGCGCAGCAGCCGATGCGGTGATTACCCTGGCCCCGGAAGCGCGCGCGACCCAGGCGCGCCAGGCGACCCTGCTGCTGCACAAGCCCATCGGTTATGTCTCGGGTCAGGCCGAGGACGGCCACCGCCCGGCGGCCAGCCTGATTTCGGCGGCGACGCAGGTGGCGGGCGACCATCTGCGCTTCCAGCCCTCGCACCTGAAGGGCCTGGCGCCGGCCGGTCGGCTCGACATCGATTCCACCGGTTTGCTGGTGCTGACCCAGGACGGCCGCATCGCGCGTCAGTTGATCGGCGACGATTCCAAGGTGGAGAAGGAATACCTGGTGCGGGTCGAGGGCGCGCTGGACGCGCGCGGCCTGGCGCTGCTCAACCATGGCCTGGAACTCGACGGCAAAAAGCTGCGTCCGGCCCGGGTGGCCTGGGCCAATCCCGACCAACTGAGTTTCGTCCTGACCGAAGGCCGCAAGCGACAGATCCGGCGCATGTGCGACCTGGTCGGCCTGCGGGTCACCGGTCTGAAGCGGGTGCGTATCGGCCGTGTGCGGCTGGGCGACCTGCCGCTGGGGCAGTGGCGCTTCCTGCGCGAAGGCGAAGTTTTCTAGGCGCATGGCGGATTGGCTTGACTTGGCCGACAAGCTTGCCGAACATGTACGAATGCTCACTTCCGATCAAATTGCCCATGGCGAACCGGGCCCGCCGTCGCCGCCGCGCCTGGCCTGGTCGCGGCGCGCAGCCTGGGTCGTCGCCCTGCTGGCCGTGGCCATAGTGACTGCGCTGGCGTTCGGCGCCTATCGGCAGCCGGAACTGCTGCTGAATCTGATGGGTTTGCGCTACTGCGGCTAGCGGCCTGCAAGGTCCTGAATAGTCGCGGATTTAGCTTGCTTCGGAGCTGCCGGCTTTGTATAATCGCCGGCTTCCCTTGCTCCACCCGTTACGCATGCGGGGGGGCTGCAAACCAACCACAAGGAGATTGCATGCGCCATTACGAAGTCGTATTTATCGTCCACCCGGACCAGTCGGAGCAGGTTCCGGCGATGATCGAGCGTTACAAGACGCTGGTCACCGGCCGCAACGGCGCCATCCACCGCCTCGAAGACTGGGGTCGTCGCCAGATGGCCTATCCGATCCAGAAGGTGCACAAAGCCCACTACGTGCTGATGAACATCGAGTGCGACGGTGAAACCCTGGCCGAACTCGAGCACGCCTTCAAGTTCAACGATGCCGTATTGCGCCACCTGACGGTGAAAACGCGCAAGGCGGTGGCGACACCTTCCCCGATGATGAAGGAAGAGAAGTCGCGTTCGCTGACCCAGGGCGATGCCAAGGTAGAGGCGCCAGCTCCGGCTACTGCCGTTGCTGCCGCCTGAGGATAAGCCGAGCAACCTGACGCAGTTGTCGGGGCGCTTGCTTGAGCGTGGCGCATTGCGCCGCACCCCCGCCGGAATTCCGGTTCTCGAATTTCTCCTAGCGCATCTCTCGACCCAGGTCGAAGCGGATGTCGAGCGCAAAGTGGAATGCGAGATGGCCTGTGTGGCAATGGGCCGGCCAGCGCAGGTGCTGCTGGCAGCCAAGCCGGGAGACGGGATCAGGGTGGTCGGTTTTCTGGCCGCCAGAAGCCTCAAGCGACGCAGCCCGATACTGCATGTGAATACAGTCGAATTCGTGGAAGGAACTGAAAATGGCATTCAAGCCTAAAAGCAAGACCGGTGTAAAGCGCAAGGACGACAAGGGCCGCAGCCTGTTCAAGCGTCGCAAGTTCTGCCGCTTCACCGCAGAGAAAATCGAAGAGATCGACTACAAAGATGTCGAGATCCTCAAGGACTTCATCGCTGAAAACGCCAAGATCATGCCGGCGCGCATCACCGGCACCAAGACCGGCTACCAGCGCCAGCTGTCCACCGCCATCAAGCGCGCGCGTTTCCTGGCGCTGCTGCCCTACACCGATCTGCACCAGTAAGCGAGGACAAGACCATGCAAATTATTCTGATGGAAAAGGTGGTCAACCTCGGCGGCCTCGGCGATGTGGTCAAGGTCAAGGATGGCTACGCCCGCAACTTCCTGATTCCGCAAGGCAAGGCCAAGCGTGCGACGGAAGCCAATCGCAAGATCTTCGAAGAGAAGCGTGCCGAACTCGAACGCGCCCAGGCTGAGGCGGTTGCCGCTGCCCAGGCCCAGGTCGAGAAGCTGGAAGGCCTGATGCTGCAGATCACGCGCAAGACCGGCGTCGATGGCCGCCTGTTCGGTTCCGTGTCGACCCACGACATTGCCGAGGCGCTCGCGGCACAGGGTTTCAAGGTCGAGAAGTCGGCGATCCGCCTGCCCGAGGGCCCGCTCAAGACCATCGGCGACACACCGGTCCAGATCGCACTGCACACCGACGTGGTGGCCACCGTCACAGTCTCCGTGCTCGGCGAACACTAAGCCTGTCGTACCGCGCCAAACGGGCCGCCGATCGTTGATCGGCGGCCCGTTTCCATTGTGCGGCGCATGATTTTGATTCACTGCATTTACACAGTTTCCCCACAGCATTTCCACAGCTTGTGCACTTATCATCCGGTGCCGCGAGGGGTAGACTCGGCGCTTAATTTTTGGAGACGGCGATGGCTCAGGTACGTGCCTTCAATCCCCCGCAGCCTGTCGATTCCCAGGTCGCTGCGCTCAAGCTTCCCCCCCATTCCATCGAGGCCGAGCAGTCGCTGATCGGCGGCCTGCTGATCGACAACGCCGCCTGGGACCGCATCGGCGACGTGGTGCGCGAAACGGACTTCTATCGCGACGACCACCGCCGCATCTTCCGCCATATCGGCAAGCTGATCCAGATGGGGCGGCCGGCCGACGTGGTGACCGTGTATGAGTCGATCGAGCAGTCGAACGAGATCGATCAGACCGGCGGCCTCGGCTATCTCGGCGAAATCGCCAACGCCACGCCTTCGGCGGCGAACATCCGGCGTTATGCCGAGATCGTGCGCGAGCGCGCGATCCTGCGCCAACTGGTCACGGTCGGCGACGAAATCGCCGGCAATGCGCTGAACCCGGCCGGACGCGACGTCAAGACGCTGCTCGACGAAGCCGAGCAGCGCATATTCCAGATCGCAGAAGCCGGCAACCGCAGCAACAACGGTTTCGTCGCGATCCAGCCCCTGCTCGGCGAAGTCGTCGAGCGCATGGAAACCCTGCTGGCCAGGGACAGCCAGTCCGACATCACCGGCGTCGCTACCGGCTTCGCCGACCTCGACCGCATGACCTCGGGCCTGCAGCCGGGCGACATGATCGTCGTCGCCGGCCGCCCGTCGATGGGCAAGACCGCGTTTGCGCTGAACATCGCCGAGCATGTCGGCGTCGAACTGCGCCTGCCGGTGGCGATCTTCAGCCTGGAAATGTCCGGTCCGCAACTCGCCACGCGTTTTCTCTCCTCGGTCGGCCGCATCGACCAGAGCAAGCTGCGCACCGGCCGCCTCACCGATGACGAATGGGACCGCATGACGGTGGCGCTGGGCAAGCTGCACGAAGCGCCGATCCACATCGACGAGACCGGCGCCATCAACTCCACCGACCTGCGCGCGCGCGCGCGGCGCCTGCACCGGCAGTTCGGCAAGCTCGGCCTGATCATCATCGACTACCTGCAGTTGATGAGCTCGAACCGCATGGGCGAGAACCGCGCCACGGAAATCTCCGAGATTTCGCGTTCGATCAAGGCCCTGGCCAAGGAACTGCAGGTGCCGATCATCGCCCTGTCGCAGCTCTCGCGCAAAGTCGAGGAACGCACCGACAAGCGGCCGCTGATGAGCGACTTGCGCGAATCCGGCGCCATCGAGCAGGATGCCGACATCATCATGATGATGTACCGCGAGGAGTACTACAAGCCCGACACCCAGGACAAGGGCACGGCCGAGGCCATCATCGGCAAGCACCGTAACGGCCCGGTCGGCACGGTGCGCCTGACCTTCCTCGGCGAATACACCAAGTTTGAAAACTTTGCTTCAGGTTCGTACCGGGCCTGATGCAGAATTTGTAGAGCCGGCTTGAGCCGGCCAGAGCTGGATGGGTTTTGTAGGGCCGACTTCAGTCGGCCGGTTTACGATGGCGTTGTAGGGCCGACTTCAGTCGGCCGGATTACGATGGCGGACTGAAGTCCGCCCTACGGTCCGCCCCCACGGTCCGCCCTGCGATGGAGCAGCCGTTACAGCACTTCCGCGGCGTGGTCGGCCAGGCGCGAGCGTTCGCCGCGCTGCAGCGTGACATGGCCGGAATGCGCCCAGCCCTTGAAGCGATCCACCACGTAGGTGAGACCTGAACTGCCTTCGGTCAGGTAGGGGGTGTCGATCTGGGCGATGTTGCCCAGGCAGACCACCTTGGTGCCGGGGCCGGCGCGGGTGATCAGGGTTTTCATCTGCTTCGGCGTCAGGTTCTGTGCTTCGTCGATGATCAGGAACTTGTTCATGAAGGTGCGGCCGCGCATGAAGTTGAGCGACTTGATCTTGATCCGGCTGCGGATCAGGTCCATGGTCGCGGCCCGTCCCCAGTCCCCACCGTAGGTGCCGGCGCTGCCGCCCGGTCCGGCGGGCGTTTCGGCAGGCTTGTTGAGCACGTCGAGATTGTCTTCCAGCGCGCCCATCCACGGCGTCATTTTTTCCTCTTCCGTGCCGGGCAGGAAGCCGATGTCCTCGCCGACCGGGATCGTGACGCGGGTGATGATGATTTCGGCGAAAAGCTTGGTCTCCAGCGTCTGCGTCAGCGCCGCGGCCAGGGTCAGCAGGGTCTTGCCGGTGCCGGCCTGGCCCAGCAGGGTGACGAAATCGATGTCCGGATTCATCAGCAGGTTGAGCGCGAAGTTCTGTTCGCGGTTGCGCGCGGTGATGCCCCAGACGGCGTTCTTGGCATGGCTGTAATCGATCAGGGTTTCGAGTTCCGCCGTCTTGCCAGCGCCAACTCTTACCCAGGCCTGCAGGGGTTGCGGGCCTTCCTGCCAGACGAATTCATTGACCAGCATCTCCGGACAGAGCGGTCCCTTGATGCGGTAATAGGTGCGACTGTCCTTCTTCCAGGATTCGAGCCCCTTGCCGTGGCTGTCCCAGAAATTCGCCGGCAGTTCGCGGGTGCCGGTGTAGAGGAGATCGGTATCCTCCAGCACCTTGTCGTTGAAGTAGTCCTGCGCTTCGAGGCCCAGCGCGCGGGCCTTGATGCGCATGTTGATGTCCTTGGAGACCAGGATCACCGGACGCTTGGGGAACTTCTGGCCCAGATGCATGACCACGCCGATGATCTGGTTGTCGGCCTTGGCGGTCGGCAGCGAAATCGGCAGGACGCCGTTGATGGCTTCGGTCTGGAAAAACAGGTGGCCGGTCGCCAGTTTCCGCGAGGGACCGCTGAGATCGATGCCGTGCGCCATGTGGTGCTCGGCGCCGGTGACGACTTCGTCCAGCAGGCGGCTGCTCTGGCGCGCGTTGCGCGCAACTTCCGACATGCCCTTCTTGTTGGCGTCGAGTTCCTCCAGGGTCATCATCGGCACGTAGATGTCGTGCTCCTCGAAGCGAAACAGGCTCAAGGGGTCGTGCATCAGCACATTGGTGTCGAGCACGAACAGCTTGGTGGTGGGGGACGTTGGAGTCTTGGCGCGCTTGGCGTTCATGAAAGCCTCGGGGCAGGGAAGGGGGCTGGCTCAAGATAGCCAGCCGCCCTGTTGGGAAAGAGCGAGGGAACGGCCCGAAACCGGGCCTTGTTCCCGATTACAGCTTGCGCACCGCCTCGAGCACGGTGGCGGCGTTGCCGTCGGCCTTGGTCGCGCGCCATTCCTGGCGCAGGATGCCGCTGGCGTCGATAAGAAAGGTGCTGCGCTCGATACCGAGCACTTTCTTGCCGTAGAGCATCTTGTTCTTGACCACGTCGAACATGCGGCAGAGCACGCCTTCGATGTCGGAGATCAGTTCGAAGGGCAGCCCCAGCTTGGCCTTGAAGCTTTCGTGCGACTTCAGTGCATCGCGCGAGACACCGATCACGACACAGCCGGCCTTGACGAACTCGTCGTGCAAATCGCGAAACTGTTGCGCCTGCGTGGTGCAGCCCGGCGTGTTGTCCTTGGGGTAGAAGTACAGCACCAGCGGCTTGCCCTGAAACGCCGACAGAGTAAATTCACCGCCGGTCGCGGGCACCGTGAAATCGGGAACACGCAGTCCGACGGCAGAAGGGGCGGGGGGATTGGACTTGAACGTTTCGGTCATGCAGCTTCCTTCCAGGTTGACAGAAATTCCTCGCCCTGCAGCATCAGCTTGCCGGTGCGGCCCGGGATTTCACCGCGGACCAGTTCGTGGCGAGGCAGCAGCGCCGGGTCGAGCGCGTCGCGCATCTTGCCCAGCGATACCAGTTCGTAGCCCTGTTCGCGCCAGCCTGTCAGCAGGCGTTCCAGGGTGTCGCCGAACTTGAGTCCTTCCAGTTCGGCGTGCAGCGTGAAGACGTGATCCTGGACTTTTTGCGCCGTGAGGCGCAGCAGGGACAGATGCACGTTGTCCGGCGTGAGGTCGTCGGCGCCGACCAGTTCGTCCAGCGTCGGCAGCGTCGTCGGCAACTGCGGGCAGGCGACAATCTCGCCGTTCCAGACCGGGACGAAGGGATGCGTACCGCGGCAGTCGGAGGCCCAACGATAGCCCAGACGCTGTGTCAGGCGCAGCGCATGCGCGTTCATCTGCCAGCCGGCGGCGCCGTGGCCGGGGGCTGCGCTGCCGAATATCTCGGCATAGCGCTGATGCGCCCGCCGCATTTCGGCTTCGGTCCACGTGGCATGCGCATGCTCGACGCCATCCTGCCATTTGACGTGGTCCCAGCAGTGGATCGCCGTTTCGAAGCCGGCATCGCGCGTGGCGCGCATGATGTCGGCGCCGTGGCGGCCGATGTCGGGACCCGGCAGCAGCGTGCCGTACATCAGCGTCTTGACGCCGTAGTGGGAAATCACCGAAGTGCGCTGGACCTTCTTCATGAAGCCGGGGCGAAACGCGCGCTTGATGGCGCGGCCGGTGTGATCGGGGCCGAGCGAGAACAGAAAACTCGCGTCGGCGCGCTGGCGGCGCAGGATTTGCACCAGTCGCGGCACCCCTTGCTGGGTGCCGCGCCAGGTGTCGACATCGATCTTCAGCGCGAGCTTCATGGGGAAGCTCAATCCATCAGCTTGCGTGCTTCGGCCACATCGTTGCGATAGGCCTCGAAAATGCTGCGCAGGGCGGACTCGAAGCTGACCTTGGGTTCCCAGTCCAGATCCGCCATGGTGTTGCTGATCTTCGGCACGCGGTGCTGGGTGTCCTGGTAGCCCTTGCCGTAATACTCGCCGGAGGTGGTTTCGAGCACCTTGACCTGGGCCACGCTGGCTGCGTATTCGGGATACTGCCTGGCGAGATCCAGCATCAAGGTCGCGAGTTCGCGGATCGAGTAGTTGTTCTTCGGGTTGCCGATGTTGTAGATCTTGCCGCTGGCGACGCCGTCCTTGTTCTCGATGATCTTCATCAGCGCATCGATGCCGTCCGAGACATAGGTGAAGGAGCGCTTCTGGGCGCCGCCGTCGACCAGCTTGATCGGCTCGCCGCGCACGATGTGGCCGAGGAACTGGGTGATCACGCGCGAACTGCCTTCCTTCGGCGTGTAAATCGAATCGAGGCCCGGGCCGATCCAGTTGAAGGGGCGGAACAGGGTGTATTCGAGGCCTTCCTGCTGGCCGTAGGCGTGGATCACGCGATCCATCATCTGCTTGGCGCAGGAGTAGATCCAGCGCGGCTTGTTGATCGGCCCCAGCACCAGGTTGGAGTTTTCCGGATCGAATTCCGGGTCCTGGCTCATGCCATAGACTTCGGAGGTGGACGGGAAAATCACGCGCTTCTTGTACTTGACCGCCTGGCGGACGATGGGCAGGTTGGCTTCGAAGTCGAGTTCGAAGACGCGCAGCGGTTCCTTGACGTAGGTGGCCGGGGTGGCGATCGCCACCAGCGGCAGGATCACGTCGCATTTCTTGACGTGGTACTCGATCCACTCCTTGTTGATCATGATGTCGCCTTCGAAGAAGTGAAAGCGGGGGTTCTGCATCAACTCGGTGACGCGCTCGGAGTTCATGTCCATGCCATAGACTTCCCAGTCCGTGGTGTCCATGATGCGCTGGGAAAGGTGGTGGCCGATGAAGCCGTTGACGCCGAGGATGAGTATCTTTTTCATGACAGGGAAAGTGTCGGGGTTCCAAAAATTGCGTTGATCTGGTTGTCCGCGGAAAATGTGCCCAGCGGCGAACCCGCCAATTCTACCGCGAGCAGGCGCAAAAGCCGTCCGTCACCGCATTCGGCATATAGATGCCCATTGCGTAGGAACAGGGTCGGACGGCCGCCGTGAGGACCTATTTCCCCGCTCGGATGCAGGGAGCGCAGCACCTTGAGACGGCCCTGGGCGGTATCCGAAAAGGCGCCCGGATAAGGCGGCGCGACGGCGCGGATCAGGTTGTGCACCGCCGTCGCGGCTTGCGTCCAGTCGATGCGGCCGTCCTCGGCACGGCGCCCGCCGAAGTAGCTGCCGGCGGCGAGGTCTTGCGCCCGGGCGACCGCGCGACCGGCCAGGAGGTCGGGAATTACGCCATCCAGGGCCATTTCGGCGGCCAGCGTGACCTTGTTGAAGACCTCGAATGCCGTGTCGTCGGGCAGTATCGGCACCGCCTGCTGCGCGACTATGCCGCCGGCGTCGGGCTTTTCCACCATCTGGTGCAATGTGGCGCCGGTTTGCCGTTCGCCGTGGATGATCGCCCAATTCACCGGCACGCGGCCGCGATACCTGGGCAGCAGCGAGCCGTGCATGTTGTATGCGCCGTGCTTCGGCAGCGCCAGCAGCGGCGCCTTCAGCATCAGCCGGTAGTAGAAGGAGAACAGGAAATCGGGCTGCAGCGACGCCAGTTCGGCGACCAGCGCGGGATCGTTCGGGTCCTCCGGCGCGATCACCGGAATGTCATGGCGTGCGGCAAGTTCGGCGACGCTGTCGAACCAGATGGTCTCGGCCGGATTGTCCTTGTGCGTGATCACGCGCAGCACCTCGACGCCCTGCGCCAGCAGCACGGACAGGCAGCGCACGCCCACGTTGTGGTAGGCGAAGACGATCGCCTTGCTCATGAGGGACGCTGGTCGCTGTCTTCCAGGATCGCCTCGATCAGGTAGCGCGGCCGGTGGCGCACCTGCTGGTAGATGCGGCCGATGTATTCGCCAAGCAGGCCGATGCCGAACAGCGCCAGGCCGATCAGGAAGAACATCAGCGCAAACAGGGTGAACAGGCCTTCCGCCTCCGGGCCGACGATCAGGCGGCGCAGGATCAGCAGCACGAACAGCGCTGCCGAGCCGAGCGAAACGGCAATGCCGAGCATGGAAAACCATTGCAGCGGCACCAGCGAAAAGCCCGTCATCAGGTCGAAATTGAGCCGGATCAGGCTGTAGAGCGAATACTTGGATTCGCCGGCGGCGCGCTCCTCGTGCTCGACCACGACTTCGGCCGGGTTGCGGGCGAAGCTGTAGGCCAGGGCCGGGATGAAGGTGGCGACTTCCTTGCAACTGTTGATCGCATTCACCACGCCGCGCGAATAGGCGCGCAGCATGTTGCCCTGGTCGGTGATCCTGATGCGGGTGATTTTCTCGCGCAGGCGGTTCATGGCCTTCGAGGCCCAGGTGCGAAACAGGCTGTCCTGGCGCTTGCGGCGGATGCTGCCGACGTAATCGTGGCCTTCGCGCATCTTGGCGATCAGCTTGCCGATTTCCTCGGGCGGATTCTGCAAGTCGGCGTCCAGGGTGAGGATGATGTCGCCGCGGCAATGCTCGAAGCCGGCCATGATCGCCATGTGCTGGCCGGCATTGGCACCGAGCAGGATGACGCGGGTGACCTCGGGTCGCGCCTCGAACTGCTGGCGCAGGATCGCCGCCGAGCGGTCGCGGCTGCCGTCATTGACGAAGACGACTTCGTAGCTCTCGCCCAGGGCGTCGAGAGCCGGATAGAGGCGCTCGAACAAGTGGGCCAGTCCGGCTTCCTCGTTATAGACCGGGATGACGATGGAGACTGCGGGCAGGGTCATGGCGTTCGCACGGACTACATGGCGTCCAGTTCGAGCACCGCGACGCTGATGTGGCGGCCGAAGTGCTGGTCGAAGCCTTCCCATGCGACGTAGGGGGCGACTGCGGTTTTAACGGTGTTCTTCATTTCGTAGTCCTGCTTGCCGGCGTCGTATTCGCGCTTGACGGTCTCCAGCAGCGCGGCCAGGTAGCCGCGGTAGGCGCTGACAATTTCGCGGCCGCCGGTCTTGCCGTGGCCGGGCACGAAGATCTTGGCCGGGATCGCCAGCGCGCGCTCGCAGGCGGCGATGCTGCCGTGAAAAGTGCCGTCGTCCATCTGGCCGAAGCGGCCGTTCAAGACATTGTCGCCGAGGAAGAGCAGGGACTCGCTGGCCACTTCGATCATGATGTCGGTCCTGGAATGGGCTTTCTCCGGTGCGTGGATGCGGAACTCGATGCCGCCGGCGCTGAAGGTCTGGCTCTCGACCACGGCGACGGTCGGGATCAGGGCGCGGGTGCCGCGCGTGAAGCCCTGTGTCAGCCGCTCCATGATGTCGAGCCAGCGGGTGGCGGCGCCGGCCGTGGCGGCGCGGATCATCTCCGGGTGGGCCATGATCTGCGCCTGCGGATAGGCATCGTGGATCGCCTGGTTGCCGAGCCAGTGGTCGCCATGGACATGGGTGTTGAGCACGTGGGTGACCGGCTTGGCGGTGACCTTGCGGATCTGGTGCAGCACCATGCGGCCGGCCTGCTCGCTGGAACCGGGGTCGATCACCACCACGCCGTCCTTGGTTACGACGAAGGCTGGATTGTTCATGAAGCCCTGGTTCTCGACCGTGGGGTCGGCCAGCGGGCCATGGATCACCCAGGTGTGCGGTGCCACCTGGACCGCCGGGTAGTCGCGCAACTCGGCGGCCGAAGCTGCCAGGGGCAGCATGAAGAACAGTATTCGCAGCAGGGCGGTCATTGTGAATGGGTCTCCGTCAGTGGCGTTGCGGCAGGCTGTGTTCGATCGCGGCGCAGACGCGATCCAGGTCGGCATCGGTCATCGCCGGAAACAGCGGCAGGGTGATGGTGCGGCGTCCGATATCCTCGGCATGCGGAAAGTTGCCGTCCTTGAAGCCGAGTTTCCGGTAAAGGCTGAACAGGTGCAGGGCGGGGTAGTGCACGCCGACGCCGATGCCCTGTTCCTTCATGCGCGCAATGAACTGGCCGCGGTCGACCGCGGCCGGCAGCAGCGGCTGGAACATGTGCCAGTTGCAGTTCGCGAAGTCGGCCGGCGGCAGTTCCAGGCCCAAGGCCGGGTCGAGGCGCTCGAAATAGCGCCGCGCCAACTCGCGGCGGCGGGCGGTGAAGGCGGCCAGGTGTTTCAGTTGCCCCAGCCCGATGGTGGCGGCGATGTCGGTCAGGTTGAACTTGCCGCCCAGCACATCGACGTCCATGCCGCCGTCGGGAAAACGCCGCACGCCCTGCAGGCGCAGGCGCTCGCACAGGCCGGGGTCGATGTCGGCGGGCAGCACCAGGGCGCCGCCCTCGGCGGTGGTCAGGTTCTTGTTGGCGTGGAAGCTGAAGGAGACGAAGTCGCTGCCGTTGCCGAACGATGCGCCGATCGGCTGGCCCTGCCACGAGGCGCCGAAGGACTGCGCGGCATCCTCGATCACGCGCAGGCCATGTTTGCCGGCGATGACGTAAAGATGCTCGCGGTCGACCGGCAGGCCGGCAAGGTCGACCGGGATGAGGGCCTTGGTTTGCGGCGTGATGGCGGCGTCGAGCTGGTCCAGGTCGATGTTGCGCGTGACGGGATCGACATCGACGAAAACCGGCGTCGCGCCGACTTCCAGAATCACGTTGGCGGTCGCGACCCAGGTCAGCGGCGTCGTGATCACCGTGTCGCCAGCGCCAACTCCTGCCAGGCGCAGCGCGACTTCCAGGGTGGCCGTGCCCGAGTTGAAGGCGCGCACCGGGCGGCCGCCGCAATGGTCCGACAGCGCCGCCTCGAAGGCCTGCACCTTGGGGCCGCTGGTGATCCAGCCCGAACGCAGCACCTGCGACACTTCGGCGATGGTCTCCTCGTCGATCGACGGCCGGGTGAACGGCAGGAAGTTCATGGACATTCCCCCCAGCCCCCTTTCCAGGAAAGGGGGTGACGGATGTTCGCCGCTGCGCGGCTCCGTGTTGCTGGCTGCGCCATCCTTGGGGCGGCCCGGCGGATGGCGCTCACGACCGCGCCACCAGGAACACGCCGACCACGATGAAGCCGATGCCGAGCAGTTTCTGCGCCGCCAGCGCTTCGCCGAACCAGTGCCAGGCGACGAAGGCGTTGATCACGTAGCCGATCGACAGCATCGGGTAGGCGATCGACACGGGGACACGCGACAGCGCCATGATCCAGACCACCAGGCTCACCGCATAGCAGGCCATGCCGGTCATGATGTAGGGCTGGAAAGCCAGCTTGAGGCCGATCGGCAGGATGTTGTCGGCATGGAATTCGAAATGCCCGACCACGTTGGTGCCGGCTTTCAGCAGCAGTTGCGCGGCGGCGTTGAGCAGCACGCCGGCGAGGATCAGGGAAAAGCTGACGGCGTTCATGGCTTGCGCACGATGACGCGGCGCGTATCGCGGATCACGACGCTCATGGGTAGACCTTTCTTTTCCATTTCCTGCCACATCCCCGGCGCCATCAAGGCCCAGGCGACGGGTGAAGCGTTCCAGGCGCGCTCGAAGCCGGCGACGTCGGGTATGAACTTGTGCGGTTCCTGCGCTATGCCGAAGCCCAGTTCGTCGCGATAGGCCACCATGGTGGTGGTGCGCTTGAGATAGAACTGCAGGGTCTGGTCGTAGGTGTCCACGCTGAAGAAGGGGACGTCGGCCGCTACCTGCGGGCGGATCGCCGTGGCCACGTCGTGGGCCGAGTGCACCGAGCCCAGCGTGTCGTGACCGAGCAGGAAGCCTTGGCCGAAGGCGAAGCCGCCGAAGGCCAGCGCGAACACGGCGGCCACGCTGCGTCCCTGGCGGCCCAGCCAGAACGCCAGCAGGCCGCCGAGCAGCAGCGCAGCGGATCCGGCATAGAGCCAGGGTTGGTAGGCTTCGTAGAGCGCCGCCGGCACCTTCTCGCTGGCGAAGCGGGTGACGAAAGGCACCAGCAACAGGCACACGGCGCCGACCAGGATGGCAGGCAGGGCGTGCCATTCGCTGCGGCGCGAGGCGGCATAGCCCGCCAGGTGCAGGCCGATCAGGGCGGCGAGCGCGGGGAAGATCGGCAGGATGTAGGACGCCAGTTTCGAGCTGGAGACCGAGAAGAAGACGAACACCAGCACCGCCCACACCAGCAGGAAGCGACGCGGCTGGAAGCGGCGGCCCGCCTCGCGCCGGCTGCCGGCGGCCAGCCCCTGGGCCAGGCTGCCCAGCCACGGCAGCATGCCGATCAGCAGGATCGGGATGAAGTACCAGATCGGCTGATAGCGGCCGTGGGCCTTGGTCAGGAAGCGCTGGAAATGCTCGTGGATGAAGAAGAAGTGGGCAAACTCGGGATTGGCCAGCGACACCGCGATGAACCAGGGCGCAGTGATCGCCAGCAGGATCAGCAGGCCGCGCAGCGGACGGATGCGCAGGATGAAGCCCCAGTCGCGCTGCCACAGCGTGTAGGCCACCACGGTGGCGGCCGGCAGCACCAGCCCGATCAGGCCCTTGGAGAGTATCGCCAGCGCCAGCAGCACCCAGGCGGCGTCCTGCCAGCGTCGACTTTCACGCGAATCGCCGCTCAGATCCGACTCGTCGCGCTGTCCCAGGCACAGCGCGAATACCGCGGCGGCGAGAAAGAAACTGACGCCCATGTCCAGCGTATTGACATGGCCGATGACATTCCACAGCACGCTGCCGGCCAGCACCGCGCCGGCGATCAGGCCGGCCTGCAGGCCGAACAGCCGCGCCGTGGCGAAGGCCGTGAACAGCACGCCGAGGAATCCGGTCAGCGCCGGCCATAGGCGCGCGGTCCAGTGGTGCTCGCCAAACACCGTGAAGGCTGTCGCCGTGGCCCAGTACTGCAGCGCCGGCTTCTCGAAATACTTGATGTCGTTGAGGCGCGGCGTCAGCCAGTCGCCGCTGGCCACCATCTCGCGCGGAATTTCGGAATAGCGGCCTTCGTCGGGATTGATCAGACGGCGGTGCTCCAGGGTGCCGAACCAGACCAGCACGAAAGCCAGCAGCAGCGCCAGCAGCGGCCCGCGCCGCAGTTCGCGCGGTTGAGCTAGCTCGCGCATTCGATAATCAGTGCCGCGGCGACATCGCGTCCTTCGGCCATCAGGATATTGTAGGTGCGGCAAGCGGCGTAGCTGTCCATCACTTCGACGCCGATGCGCCGCTCGATCAGCGAGCGCAGCAGGGCCGGGGCGGGGAAGCGCTGGCGCGGTCCGGTGCCGAGCAGTACGATCGGGCAGTCGAGTTCGGCCACGGCGTGCAGGTCGGATTCGGTCAGGCTGGTGAAGGATGCGGGCGGCCAGTCCTCGATCAGGCGCTGCGGCGTCAGCAGGAAGCTCCTTGTCAGGCGGCGGCCATTCACGGCGATGTGCTCGGCATCGTAGGCGGTGATCGCAAGCAAGCCGGCGGTGACAGGGGAATGCAGCTTCATTCGGGACGGCGATTTTGACGGCTGGGTTGGCAAAAGACGACAAGGCGGGCGGGCAGGGACGGGCAGGCTGAAAGCCGCATCAAATCTGGATTTGCGGTGCAGCATGGGCTTCGGTAACATTATACATTTTAGTTCCGGCATAACGTCTGCTTACGCGTACATTAGCCTTCGCTGAAACAAGCGTATCGCCGCTTTCATCGCCCCCTCGAAAGGATGGTTGCTCATGCAGCCCGTGAATAAATCCGCCAAACTCAACAATGTCTGCTATGACATTCGCGGCCCCGTGCTGGCCCGCGCCAAGCAGATGGAAGAGGAAGGCCACAAGATCATCAAGCTGAACATCGGCAATCTCGCCGCGTTCGGCTTCGATGCGCCCGAAGAAATCCAGCAGGACATGATCCGCAACCTGCCCAACGCCGCCGGTTACGTCGATTCCAAAGGCATTTTCTCGGCGCGCAAGGCGGTGATGCACTACAGCCAGCAGAAGCACATCAAGGGCGTCACGATCGAGGACATCTACATCGGCAACGGAGTTTCCGAGCTGATCGTGATGGCCATGAATGCCCTGCTCGACACCGGCGATGAAGTCCTGCTGCCCGCTCCCGACTATCCGTTATGGACGGCCGCGGTGAGTCTTTCCGGCGGTACGCCGCGCCACTATCTGTGCGACGAGGGCGCCGGCTGGCTGCCCGACCTGGCCGACATCCGCGCCAAGATCACGCCCAACACGCGGGCCATCGTCATCATCAATCCCAACAATCCGACCGGGGCGGTATACCCGGACGAGGTACTCAAGGAGATCGTCGAGATCGCCCGCCAGAACGACCTGATCATCTATGCCGACGAGGTCTATGACAAGGTGCTCTACGACGGGGTGACCCACACTTCGGTGGCGGCCCTGTCGGAGGACGTCCTGACCATCACCTTCAACGGCTTGTCGAAGAACTACCGTTCCTGCGGCTATCGTTCGGGCTGGCTGATCGTTTCGGGCGAAAAGAAGCACGCGCGCGACTACATCGAGGGCCTCGACATGCTGGCCTCGATGCGGCTGTGCGCCAACGTGCCGGGCCAGTGGGGCATCCAGACCGCCTTGGGCGGCTACCAGAGCATTGACGACCTGGTGGCGCCGGGCGGCCGCCTGTGCAAGCAGCGCGACGTCGCCCACGAGTTGATCAACGCGATTCCCGGCGTCAGCTGCGTCAAGCCCAAGGCCACGCTCTACATGTTTCCGCGCCTCGATCCGAAGATGTATCCGATCGTCGATGACCAGGAATTCATCGGCGAGTTGCTGACCATGGAAAAAGTGCTGCTGGTGCAGGGCACCGGCTTCAACTGGCCGCATCCCGACCACTTCCGCCTGGTCTTCCTGCCGCACGAGGACGATCTGCGCGAGGCCATTGGCCGCATCGCACGCTTCCTCGACGGCTATCGCAAGCGCTATGCCGGTTGAGTTGGCTGCCGGGTCGGCGGCGGGGCTGGCGCTGGTCGAGGTCACCGGCGCGGGCGGAGAAATCCTGGCGCCCGACTGGCTGGCGCGGGCCGAGCCGGTGCATCGCCAGTTGCGCGAGCGCCTGCCGGCGGATTATGCGGGACGGCTGGCGGCGGTCTTCGCCGATGGCGCACGCATGAGCCTGGCGGCGCAGGGCCAGGCGGTGCGCGGGCTTGCCGTGTGGCGCGTGATCGAGAATACCTACGAAGGACGTCGGCTGTACGTAGACGATCTGGTGACCGACGCCGCGCATCGTTCGCGCGGCATCGGCCGGACCCTGCTGCGGCATCTGGAGCAACACGCGCGGAACCTGCAATGCGACGTTCTGGCGCTCGATTCGGGCACCCAGCGGACCGATGCCCACCGCTTCTATTTTCGGGAAGGCATGGTGATCCCATCCTTCTGCTTTAGGAAAGACCTGAAATGAAACCCATAAATGTAGGCCTGCTCGGCATCGGCACCGTCGGCGGCGGCACTTTCAACGTCCTGGCACGCAACGAGGCCGAAATCACCCGTCGCGCCGGGCGCCCGATCCGCATCACCAAGGTGGCGGACAAGAACCTCGAACTGGCGCGGCAGGTCACCGCCGGCCGGGCGCAAGTCACCGACGACGCCTTTGCCGTGGTCGCCGATCCCGAGATCGACATCGTCATCGAACTGATCGGCGGTTACGGCATCGCCAAGGAGCTGGTGCTGAAGGCCATCGCCAACGGCAAGCACGTGGTCACCGCGAACAAGGCCCTGCTCGCGGTGCATGGCAACGAGATCTTCGCCGCCGCCCACAAGATGGGCGTCATGGTGGCCTTCGAGGCCGCCGTGGCGGGCGGCATCCCGATCATCAAGGCGCTGCGCGAGGGGCTTTCGGCCAACCGCATCCAGTGGATCGCCGGCATCATCAACGGCACCACCAATTTCATCCTCTCCGAAATGCGCGACAAGGGCCTGCCCTTCGACGTGGTGCTCAAGGAGGCGCAGCGCCTGGGCTATGCCGAGGCCGATCCGACCTTCGACATCGAGGGCGTGGACGCCGCGCACAAGATCACCATTTTGTCGGCACTCGCCTTCGGCATCCCGATGCAGTTCGACCGGGCTTACATCGAGGGCATCAGCAATCTCGACGCCGACGACATCAAATACGCCGAGCAGCTCGGCTACCGCATCAAACTGCTCGGCATCACCCGCCGGCGCCAAATGGACGGAAAAGCGGGCGTGGAGCTGCGCGTGCATCCGACGCTGATCCCGAGCAAGCGCCTGATCGCCAACGTCGAAGGCGCGATGAACGCCGTGTTGGTCCAGGGCGACGCGGTCGGCGCCACGCTGTATTACGGCAAGGGCGCTGGCGCCGAACCGACCGCCTCGGCAGTGATCGCCGACCTGGTCGATGTCACCCGCCTGCATACCTCGGACCCCGAGCACCGCGTGCCGCACCTGGCCTTCCAGCCCGACGCGGTGGAAGACACGCCGATCCTGCCCATGGCCGAAGTCGAAACCAGCTACTACCTGCGCCTGCGCGTCGAGGACAAACCCGGCGTACTGGCCGACATCACGCGCATCCTGGCCGACCAGCAGATTTCCACCGCCGCCATGATTCAGCGCGAGCCGGGCGAGGGCGAAGACCAGACCGACATCATTATGCTGACCCACATCACGCGCGAGAAGAACATCGATGCGGCG
>JACPUD010000017.1 GCA_016192435.1 Rhodocyclales bacterium
AACCGCTCTGCCACCCATCCGTCGGGCCGCGGATTTTAGCACCGCGGTCCTCCGTTCTTTGTCTCAGTTGAAACTTGAGAAATCCGGCTTGCGCTTGTCGAAGAAGGCGGCAAAAGCCTCCTTGGCTTCGGGCGACACCAGGCGTTCCCTGAATACCCCAGCTTCGGCGTTCATGGTCTCCTGGATCAGGGCGTTTTGTGCGCGCTTCATCAATTGCTTGGTCAGGCGCAACGACGCAGCGGGCTGGGTGGTCAGTTTGCGGCAGCGCTCAATGGCATGGTCGAGTACCTGTGCGTCGGGCAGCACCGCGTTGGCGATGCCGGCCTCGAATGCCGTCTGCGCCGAGAAGGCCTCCCCCAGCATCAGCATTTCGGCGGCGCGTGCGTGTCCTGCGCGCAACGGCAACAGCAGGCTCGACGCAGCTTCGGGAGTCAGGCCGAGATTGGCGAAGGGCAGGGCGAAGCGCGCGCTACTGCCCGCATAGACCAGGTCGCAGTGCAGCAGCATGGTGGTGCCGACGCCGATTGCGACGCCTTCGACGGCGGCGACAAAGGGTTTCTCCAGTTTGGAAAAACCCTCGATGAAGCGGTATACCGGAGCGGTTTCATCCATCGGCGGCGTCGCCAGAAAATCGGCCAGGTCATTGCCGGCGGTGAAATTGCCACCGGCACCGGAAATCAAAATGACGCGTACCGCCGGATCGCTCTCGGCGCCAGCCAGGGCGTCAGCCATGGTCTGGTACATCTCGGCGGTGAGCGCATTCTTCTTTTCCGGGCGCGCCATTTGAACGTGGAACACGCCATCGGCAAGCTCCAGGTGGACTGCGGCGCTCATTTCTTTGGACGCGCCATGTAGGCTTCCATGGCCGCCTTGCGATCGCCATTGACCTTCTGCGCGTGAGGCCGTTCGCCGATCAGTTTGAGGTAAGGCATGGCTTGCGGCAGGAATTCATCGACGAAATCGCGCCCATAGATCTTGCGCGTGGTCTGGCTGACCAGCGGCAGATGCACCCACGCCGCGCAATCGGCATGGGTGAAGCCGTCTCCTGCAATGAAGGGCGCGAAACGGGCCAGCCGCGCCAGGCTCCTGATACCTTTTTCGAGCAGCGGCGCGACTTCCTTCTTGGTTTCCTCGGACACCGTGCCGCCGAAGAAGGCTTCAAGGTAAAGCCGGCGTGCCGGCAACTCAAGATGCAGCTCGATGTGTTCGATCAATTCGCGGCAGCGCGCGCGTGCGTATATGTCGTGCGGATAGAGCGGGGGCTCGGGCCAGCTGTCCTCGATGAACTCGGTCAGCACCTGCGATTCGCTGAGCACTCCCCTCGGCGTGCGCATGAAAGGCACCTTGCCCATCGGCGACTCGGCCAGCATCTCGTCTGCCTGCGACGGGAAAACCACCGCTTCGGTGAAAGGAACGCCTTTCTCCAGCAGGGAGAGTTTGACCTTGTTGTAGTAGTTGCTGACGGCGAAGCCGCAGAGGGTGATAGGTGTAGTCAAGTCATGCTCCAGGAAAACGAAGTTTCAGTAAAGGCTAACGCCGGCTTTTCCGGCGTTACGCCGGTACTAAACCCGCTTGTTTCAGTAAAGGCTAACGCCGGCTTTTCCGGCGTTACGCCGGTACTAAACCCGCTTGTTTCAGTAAAGGCTAACGCCGGCTTTTCCGGCGTTAAGCGGAGCGGCCGTCGCTAAAACGATAATCGCGCAGGCGCTCGCGCAACTGCAGCTTGGAAAGCTTGCCGGTGGCCGTGTGCGGCAGGTCGTCGACAAAGATCACGTCGTCGGGTATCCACCACTTCGCCACCTTGCCTTCATAGAAGGCGATCAGTTCCTCGCGGCTGACTTCCTGCCCGGCTTTCTTGATCACCACCAGCAGCGGGCGCTCGTCCCACTTCGGATGGGCGGCACCGATGACCGCCGCCTCGGTGACCGCCGGGTGGGCGACGGCGATATTTTCAAGATCGATCGAGGAAATCCATTCTCCGCCCGATTTGATGACGTCCTTCGAGCGGTCGGTGATCTGCATGTAGCCGTCCGGATCGATGGTCGCCACATCGCCGGTGGGAAACCAGCCGTCGCGCAGTGCGTCGCCGCCTTCGCCTTTGAAATAGCCGCTGGTGATCCAGGGCCCGCGCACCAGCAAGTCGCCGAAGGCCTTGCCGTCGTGCGGCAGGGCGTTGCCGTTGCCATCGACAATCTTCAACTCGACGCCGAATATGCTGCGCCCCTGTTTGAGCCGGATGCGGTCCCTTTCTTCCGCCGACAGCGCGAGATGTTTGTGCTTGTAGGTATTGACCGTGCCCAGCGGACTCATTTCGGTCATGCCCCAGGCATGCAGCACGGTAATGTCGAACTGTTCGTCGAAGGTGCGGATCATGGCCGGTGGCGCCGCCGAGCCGCCAATCACCAGGCGCTTGACGGTCGACAGTTTGAGCTTGTTGGCTTGCAGGTATTGCAGCAGTCCGAGCCAGATCGTCGGCACGCCGGCCGACATGGTGACGCCTTCTTCCTCGAACATCGAATACAGGCTGGCGCCGTCCAGATGCGGACCCGGCATGACCAGTTTGGCGCCGGTCAATGCGCAGGCATAAGGCAGCCCCCAGGCATTAACGTGGAACATCGGCACCACCGGCAGGATGCAGTCTCGCGCCGAAGCGCCGAGCCCATCCGGCAGGCTGGAGCCATAGGCGTGCAGCACAGTCGAGCGATGCGAGTAGAGCACGCCCTTGGGGTTGCCCGTGGTGCCCGAGGTGTAGCACAGCGAGGATGCCGTGTTCTCGTCGAACTCCGGCCATTCGTAGTCGTCGCTCTGCGCCGCCAGCAGATCTTCGTAGCACAGCAGATGGGGAATTGCATTGCTCGGCATTTCAGCCTGGCTGCACAGTGCGATCCAGCCTTTGACGCCGGGGCAGTGCGGCACCAGCGCCTCGATCAGATTGGCGAAGTTGAGGTCGAAGAAAATGAAGCGGTCGTCGGCATGGTTGACGATATAGGCGACCTGTTCGGGGAACAGTCGCGGGTTGATGGTGTGGCAGATTGCGGCCATGCCGGAAACCGCATAGTAGATTTCGAAATGCCGGTGCGTGTTCCATGCCAGGGTGCCGATGCGGTCCTCGGCCTTTACGCCGAGCGACAGCAGCACGCGAGCCAGTTGACGCGAGCGGCGATGGGCAGCGCTATAGGTGTAACGATGCGTGCCGCCAACCGGCAGGCGGGATACGATTTCAGTATCGCTGTGGTTGTGCGCGGCGTGTTGCAGAAGCCCCGAAATCATCAGCGGCTGGTTCATCATCAAGCCATGCATGGGCTGTACTCCTCTCTGTTGATCTGGTCATGCGCCAAATTCGACGGCAACCATAGCATTGGAATACGCAGGAGACAATCGGGAGTTTAACTGGGCGGGAATCGGTTCCGCCTGACGGAACAACAGCGGAATCCCGCAAACCTCGGGACGGATCAGGCGACGTCGTCGCGGTTGGCGTCGGCCCAGCAGTTGGGGGTCTCGTAGAGGCGGATGCGCTCCAGGTGCAGATGATTGCCGTAGCTGTCGCGATAGAGCGGATCGAGAATGGAGAAGGCGATGCGGGCGAGATTTTCCGCGGTCGGGACGGCGTCGAGCACGACCGTCTTGTGCTCCGGCATGCCGGCGAGAAAGCTCGCCACGACCGTATCACCGCGCCAGACCAGAAAGGCATGGTCCCAGCGATCGACCACATGCTGCTTGGCAATCGCCTTGACCTCGGAAAAATCCATCACCATGCCATCGTCCGGACGTCCGGCGGCGTCAATGACACCGCCGGCGAGCGTGATCTCCAGGGCATAGCGATGGCCGTGCAGGTGGCGGCACTGGCTTTGGTGATTCGGGATACGGTGGCCCGCATCGAATTCGAGGCGGCGGGTTATACGCATGATCGGAGTGGCCGTGTTTGTGGCAAAGTGTTCGCAGCTGCGCTGCCGGTGGGCAGGCGCGCATTATAGCCGCGCGGCAGCGCCGTCCCGCCAGCGCCAACTCTTGGAAGTCCCTGCAGTTTTCAATCAATTGCCCTGCCATGTCCCGTATCCTGCTCAAGCCTGAAGACCATTCCCGCGACAGCGCCGGCATGCGCTATGTCTATCCGGTGATTTCACGGCGGGCCGGCGGTGTTTCGGTCGGCATCAATTTGAACCCGAACAATGCCTGCAACTGGCGTTGCATCTACTGCCAGGTTCCGGACTTGCAGCGCGGCGGACCGCCGCCTGTCGATCTGGCACTGCTTGAGCGGGAATTGCACGATTTCCTGGTCTGGGCCAGTTCTGGCGATTTCATGGCCACACGCGTTCCGGTCGGGGCTCGGCGGCTGGTCGATGTGGCATTTTCGGGAAATGGCGAACCGACCAGCGCCATCGAGTTCGCCGAGGCCGTGGCAGTCGTCCAGCGCGTGCTGGCCATGCATGGCCTGACCGAGCAAATCATCGTGCGCCTGATCACCAATGGCAGCTTGCTCGATCGCAAAGCCGTGCAAACCGGCATTGCGCGCATTGGCAGCGCCAGAGGCGAAGTCTGGTTCAAGCTCGACGCGGGAACCCCCGCCGGGTTCGTCCGCATCAATGGCATACGCGCCCGGCCTGAGCTTGTGGCGCGACGGCTGGCATGCTGTGCCGGACTGGCTCCTACCTGGGTGCAGACCTGCTGGTTTCGCCTCGACAATGAATTACCTGCCGCCCACGAGGTGGACGCTTGGCTGGCACTGCTGACGCCGTTGGCGCCGCTGCTGGCCGGTGTGCATATCTACAGCTTGGCGCGTCCTTCGCAGCAGAAGGAGGCGCCCCGACTGGCGCGCATCGAAGCGGAATGGCTGGAGGACCTGGCGCAACGCGTCCGCCAAACCGGGCTGACGGTGCACGTCAGCCCTTGATGCAAAGAATACTCAGTTGGTCTTTCTGCCCTTGTGTGCAGCTTTGGCTTCCTTTTTCAGTTCCTTGAACAGATCCGACTTGGACGAACGCAGATACTCGACGACTTCATAGTCATCACGCCGGATTTTCTGGATGTCGATCTGCTCGACGTGAACCAGGCGCAACAGTTGCTGAACCGGGCGCGGCATGTTGCGTCCACTCTCGTAGCGTGAGCCGCCGCTCTGGGTCACGCCCAGCTTGGACCAGAACTGCTGCTGGTTCATTCCCAGCTTGCGGCGGATTTCGCGGGCATCAACCTTGTCATTGGCTTTCATTGAATTACTCCTTGAACTTATTGTAATCAGGCAAATACGTTGGGATTTTGATATCCCAATCCCTATTACCGAAGTAATAGAAATTCAACTATATGATAAATTCCTCTGCCATACAAGAAAATTGTAGTGACATTAGTACGAAGGTATAACTTCGGCAGGGAAATGGTTATTGGTCTTTGGCCTGCTTGGGTAAAGGAACTATCGGGTAAAATCCGCGTCTTCCCAACGGACCAACCACGGCAATGGCTTTGATCGTTCAAAAATATGGCGGTACATCAATGGGTTCGCCCGACCGCATACGCAATGTCGCCAAGCGCGTCGCACGCTGGAAAGCGCAGGGGCATCAATTGGTAGTGGTGGTTTCGGCCATGAGCGGCGAGACCAACCGCCTGATCGCCCTGGCCAAGGATGTCTCCCCGCAGCCCGATGCGCGCGAACTCGACGTGATGATTTCCACCGGCGAGCAGGTCACGATCGCGCTGCTGGCAATGGCGATTCGGGATCTCGGTCTCAAGGCCAAGAGTTACACCGGCGGCCAGGTCAAGGTGCTGACCGACAACACGTTCACCAAGGCGCGAATTCTGGAGATCGACGACGCAAACATCCGGCGCGATCTCGACGACGATGCAGTGATCGTGGTCGCCGGATTCCAGGGCGTAGACGCCGACGGCAACATCACAACGCTGGGACGCGGAGGTTCGGATACTTCCGCGGTGGCGCTGGCGGCAGCGCTGACGGCAGACGAATGCCAGATATACACCGACGTCGACGGTGTCTACACCACCGACCCGCGCATCGTGCCCGAGGCGCGCAAGCTAGATCGCATCACTTTCGAGGAAATGCTGGAGATGGCCAGCCTCGGCTCCAAGGTGCTGCAGATACGCTCGGTCGAATTCGCCGGCAAATACAAAGTCAAGTTGCGCGTGCTCTCCAGTTTCGAGGAAGAAGGTCAGGAGACCAGCGGCACGCTCATCACTCTAGAGGAAGATACCACCATGGAACAACCGATCATCGCCGGCATAGCGTTCAACCGCGACGAAGCCAAGCTCACCGTGCTCGGTGTGCCTGACCGTCCCGGCATCGCTTACCAGATTCTCGGCCCGGTTGCCGACGCGAATATCGATGTCGACATGATCATCCAGAACGTCGGTCATGACGGCACGACGGATTTTTCCTTCACGGTCAATCGCAGCGAGTTTGCCCGTGCCAAAAAGATGCTGGAAGACCAGATCAAGCCGCATGTCGGCGCGCGTGCGGTCGAGGGCGACAACAAGATCTGCAAGGTATCCGCCGTCGGCGTCGGCATGCGCTCGCATCCCGGCGTGGCCAGCAAGATGTTTCGCATCCTGGCGGAAGAGGGGATCAACATTCAAATGATATCGACGTCCGAGATCAAGATTTCGGTGGTGGTCGATGAAAAGTATCTTGAACTGGCCGTGCGTGTGCTGCATAAGGCATTCGAACTGGATCAGCCGGGCTGACGCCGGCCCGCAGAGAACTTTGCGCTCGCTCCTGCAAACCCCGGCCTTGAGCCGGGGTTTGCCTTTGTGTTCCCGGCAATTTGCGGTGCGTCTCGCGTCGATATGCCTTGTCAGAACACGCCCAGGACCAGGCCGGCCGCAAGCGCAGCGCCCAGTTCCTTGCAGCGCGCCAGATCGGCCCCGCTGATCGTCTTCGGGGAAAGAATTTCCTCGGGCGTTTGCGCATGGGTGCAGACGATCAGGCTTTCTGTGATCCTCCGCAGGCGCCATCCGATGGCGATGCGATCAATCTGCCGTGCCGCATTTTGCCCATCGCTGCCGGCACAGATCAGTGCGGCGTAGGGGCGGCCATTGATCCGGTCGAGTGCGGGGTAGTAGCAGCGGTCGAAAAAATCCTTCATCAGCCCGGAGATCGCGGCAAGGTTTTCCGGCGTGGCGAAAACATAGCCATCGGCATCGAGAACATCCGCCGCTTGAGCCTCGGATGCATGCAGCAGGCGCGCCCTTGCGTCGTCCTCGGTCGCCGCGCCTGCCGCCAGCGCGTGCGCCATCTGCTCGGTGCCGCCGGTCATCGAGTGGTATACGACGAGCAGAGTTTTCATTGCGCAGCGGGAGAATGGAACAGTGTCGCGTACAACCTAGTCCAGGCCGGACAGGTAATAGCTTACCGAGCGGATCTCGTCCTCCGTCAATTTCGATGCTACCGAATGCATCAGAGTCTGGTCCGTGGTTCGTGAGCGCTCGATAAAGCGACGCAACTGCAATTCCAGGTATTCGGCATGTTGTCCGGCCAGCCGTGGCAACATTTGCCCCCCTCTTGCGGTGGGGCCGTGGCAGACCGCGCATGCGGGAACGCCGCTATTGGGATTACCCTGCAAATACACATTGCGTCCTGCTTCGGCAAGCGCCGTGTCGGGTACGGGCCGCGGATTCAGTCTCTCGCCGCTGAAATGGCCTGCCAGTTGCACGATATCGTCGCCGGACAGATCGGCCAGTTGCGGTTCCATTACCGTGCTGCGGCGTGCTCCGCTCTTGAAATTGAACATTTGCTGAACGAGGTAGGCGGCGTTTTGTCCGCTGAGTTTGGGGAACAGGGAATTCGAACTCTGTCCGGTCGGACCGTGGCAGGCGCTGCAACGCTCAACAGCGATATCGCGGATGCGATTGGCATTGGTTGTCGCTGCACCGGCGACGCCGCACACGGTCGCGAGAACCAGTATCGTCAGTTTCCGTCCAAACTCCAGACCCATTGCGAGTTCCCTCTCCCAATTCAAATGCCATTCTGGATCAGAATCATTTCCAGTTCCAGAGCCTCAGTTTTCGCCTTGCATCAATTCCTGAAGATTGGCGATTCTTTCCTCGCCGCTTGGATGGGTGCTCAGAAACCGGATTGCGTTCTGGCTGGGGCTCTGCAGCAAGAGTTGTTGCAGACGGACCGCGCCTGATGCCGCATAACCGGCGCGGCGCATGTACGCGACGCCGGTGTTGTCCGCCTGGCGTTCATCGTCGCGGCTGAATGCGCGATCGGCCAAGGTCGCTGTCGCGTCGGCGGCCAGGCTGGCAAACGGCAAACCGATCGTTGACAGGACCAATCCGGCGAAGGAACTGGCGGTCTCTGCCCTTGCGCGCCTGGCGTTCATGTTGCGATGATGATCGAGCCGAAGATGGGCCAATTCGTGTCCGAACAGCGCGGCCCACGCGTCGTCATCCTCCGCGAGCAGGCGGACCATGCCCAGCGTGAACGCTATCGTTGGCTGATTGCCATTGAAGAAAGCGAAGGCGTTGATCGACCCGGATGCAAGCAAGACCAATTCAGGTTTAGGGCCCTCGCCGGCTGCTTGGAGCATCGTTTCACCAGTTGCGAGAACGCGCTTTAGGAGTCCGGCCTCGACAGCCCCGTGGATTCCCTGCGAGTCGCGCAACAAGACAATGGGTTGATCGAGCCGCACCAGATCGTCCAAGCGCCACGCGGCGATTTCGCTGCGAGGTGGAGTCGAAGTGGCGCCATGATGGCTGGAATTGTCCTGTCCCCACGGTGAGCCGGATGCTGCACATCCGGATAGAAGAATGATCAGCGAGCCCGCCCCCGCGGCGGCCCATGTTGAACGCCCCGCGCTAAGCATCGCCAGGATTCCACTTGAATTGCTGCGGTTTTGATACCTGGAACATTTTTTGCACGCTAAATAAATTGAAGTCGGGATCCGGCTTGGGAGATCCGCATGCTGAGCATAACAAAGACATGAATTGGTTCGGCTGGTCAAACAACCTCAAGATATGGGTTCGCCTGGTAGCAGTCATCCTTGCCGGAACGATCTGCTCCGGTGTCGGGTTGATCTATTGGGGTACTTTGCAGCAAAAGAAGATTGCCGTTGATCAGGCGCAGGATTTTGCCGAAAGCGTTTATCAAATGACCATGGCCGGACTTACCGGCATGATGATCACCGGCCAGGTCGCCCAGCGGAACATTTTTCTCGACCAGATCAGGGACAGCAACCATATTGAGTCGCTGAAAGTGTTCCGCGGCCGCCCAGTCGTGCTCCAGTTCGGCGAAGGGCATGCCGGCGAATTGCCCAACAGCGCCGCCGAGCGCTCTGTGCTGGATACCGGTAGGGCCTATCACGAGATATTTGTGGGCGCTGACGGAAGTGAGAAACTGCGGGTCATTTTGCCTGCGATTGCCCTGAGGAACTATCTGGGCAAGAACTGCATGGACTGCCACAAGGTGGAACCGGGAACCGTGCTCGGCGCAGTCAGCATGGAGATATCCCTGGCCCGGGCCAATCAAACTGCACGCGTATTTGCCGTCAGCGCTTTCGGCGTAGCGGCATTGCTTTGCATTCCGTTGGCCTTGTTCATCTGGTACTTCATCTCGCATTGGGTGACCCAACCCCTGCGTCGAATGACACGAGGGCTGACGCTTATTTCCCAGGGCGACCTGGAAGCCACGGCACATCTGCACAGTAGCGGCAACGATGAGATTGGCCAAGCGACTGAAGCCTTCAATCAAGTCATGGATAAGGCCAAGGAACTGCTGTCGGAGCAGCGAATGTCGCGGATTGTGTTCGAAAATTCGCTCGAGGGCATTGTCGTGACGGATGCCAACTCGCGGATTCAACTGGTCAATCAGGCTTTCGTCGAGACAACCGGCTACAGTGCGGAGGAAGTGATTGGATTGACTCCGGCTGTGCTCAAGTCGGGTCGGCAGGATGACGCTTTCTATCGTGAGTTCTGGCATGTCCTGCGTGAGAAGGGTGAATGGCGCGGCGAGATATGGAACCGACGCAAGAATGGCTCCGTATATGCGGAGAGACTAAGCATTGGTGCGGTCAAGAACGGGCAGGGTGAGGTCGAGCATTATGTGGCTATCTTTTCCGATGTCACAGAACGAAAAAAACGCGAGGAGCAGATCAGCTTTCAGGCCTTTCACGATTCCCTGACCGGATTGCCGAATCGCATGCTCTTCCTCGATCGACTCGATCAGGTGCTGGCGCAGGCAAGGCGTTCCAAATCCGGCACAGTCGCCGTAATGTTTCTCGATCTCGACCACTTCAAGGAAATCAACGACACCCTGGGGCATGAAGCGGGAGATGCCTGTCTTAAGGAAGTTGCCGGTCGGGTGCGGCAGTGCGTACGTGCTTCCGATACCGTTGCCCGCATGGGGGGGGACGAATTTACGCTATTGCTGCCGAAGGTTATCGCCGAGGCCGATGTGCGCGCGGTCGCGCAAAAAATCCTTGAAGCAATGAAGATGCCGATCGTACTCGGGGGCCAGCAGGTTGCGATCACCACGAGTATCGGCATCAGTATGTTTCCGCGCGATGCCCAGGACGGGGAAACGCTGCTGAAACATGCAGATGCAGCGATGTACAAGGTCAAGAACAGCGGACGCGCAGGAATGTATTTCTTTGTTCCCGATTTACTGGGAAGGCCCTCAAGCCCTAGCGGTTAGCATCCTGCGGATCCGCCGGGATGGCCCGCAGAGGATGGAACGCACGATTGACGTAGTCCGCGACAGCATCAATGTCCCGTGACGACAGAACGCTTTTCCAGGCTGGCATGGAAGTATTTGGCAAGCCTTCGCGCACGACATCGACGAAGCGTTGCCGGGTGATCCGGCTCATGACTTCGGTATCCCGCAGATTACGCGGATGAGGCTCGAGAAAGCTTCCAATCCAGTTCTTCCCTGTTCCATCGGCGGCATGGCAGAAAGCGCAGTTTGATTGAAACAGTCTCTCCCCTTTTCGTTCAGATTGGGTCAGGCGCTTGAGCTTAGGTGGAATATCGTGCAGGGCGTAGGGACTGGCGCTGGTCGTGGCATCGACTTTTTGTGGTGCCGAGTAGGAGAAATTGTTGCGAGGATAGGACAGCGGCCGGGCTTCCCAAACCATCTCTTGATCGGTGGATGCGCCCCTGTCATGACATGTGATGCAGGTATCGAGAAACAGCCGTTTGCCTCGCGCTTGCTCGGGGCTCAGTGTCTCCCAGGCTTGGTTGAGTGAAATCGCACCCGTCGCGAACGGGAAGGCGGGGCGATAGCGCTCGTGATCCGGCCATCCGTTTTCCGCGGTGTGATAGCGCGTATTCGCGGCTTTTCTGACAACGAACTCGTCAAACACAAAGCGCGCCACCGCCGTAATTTCATCGTCGGACAACACAGAAGCGAATGGCTTCATTGCCGTCCCGGGTCTGCCATTCTTCAGTGTGGCGACTATTCTTGCTTCCGACAGGCTTGCTTCGGACGCGCTCGTGAAATCAGCCGGAGGAGGCGTCAGGAAGCTTGCCGCTACGGTTCTGGCATTGCCCGAGTATCCGTGGCAAAAATAGCAGCGGAAGTTATATATCAGGCGGCCTTCGGTGACCAAGTCGCGCGAAGACGTTGCGCTCGCCTGCAATGGCAGCACAGCCAGAATGGCGGCGAAAACAAGCGCCCTCATGCAATAGGCTTCGACTACTTGGTCTTGACCGATTTTTGCCCCGGCAGGATGAAGCGCCGAAACACGAACTCCGAGACGTTGGCAAGCTCCTGCTCGCTGAGAACCTTGCTCCAAGCGGGCATTTCCGTTCCAAGGCGGCCGGTTGCCGTTGCGGCATAAACCGCTGGCCTGTTGAACGCCGAGATGAACCCGGGCTCGAGGAAATTGCGGGGTTTCGGGTTGATGAAATAAGCGCGTGGCCCCTTGCCGTCGCCTGTGACTCCATGGCAGGTCGCGCAGTTCGCCATATAGAAACGGCCGCCGGCAACCGGGTCACCCTTCAGTCCATTCGGCATCGGCTGCTTCATGTCCGTGCCGGAAGGCTTAGACGCCTTTGGCAGCGGGGCTCTCGACCCAGCCACGCGCCCGGCATGGGCATCAGTGCCTGATATGTCGGTCTGAGGAACCATAAGAGCGCTACGCACATAGTCAACCACGGCTTCGATGTCTGATCCTGAAAGGCGACTGCCGAATCCCGCCATCGCTGTGCCGGGCCTACCGCTGGTTACCGACGAGACCATTCGTTCCCGAGTCAGCTCGGCGCGGGCTTGGGGTGAGGCCAGATCACGCGCCGGCAGCGATCCGCCGATGGGCAAATTGCTGCCTTGTCCCTGCGCTCCGTGGCAGGCAATGCAGTTTTGCGCATAGATAGCTTTACCTTTCTGCAGCCGTGGATCCAGCACCACGATCATGAAGGTCTTACGGATGTAATCGACGACACCCTCTATCTCGGCGTTGCTGAGCTGGGTTTTCCAGCCCACCATCGCGGTGCCGGGTTTGCCGTGCGTGGTAATCACGATCATCGTTTCCCGGCTCAGCTCCCCAGCACTGGTAAAGTCCCGCGGTGGAGGAACCAGGCTGTTTCGCGCACGACTGCGGCCGTCACCTCGGTCGCCGTGGCAGACCGAGCAGTAATTATGGTAAATCGCATCCGGTCTTGATTCGGCGCCTTTGGAATCATGCTTGCCCGCCAGCACTTCCGAGGAGGCAAGTGTGCCCAGTGCAATAGCAGCAAGTGCAGGCATGGCAAGAATTCTAAAAAGTCGAGATTGGATGGCTGTCATGGCCTTTAGGGAGCTCCGTGGAATTGTCTGCGCAAGGCGTGCATGGTAGAGCGAATCGATGTGATGCAGCAATGGTGAAAGCAGGTATCGCGCCTGAAAAAATAGTTTGGTGTGATTCTTGCGTTACCCGTTGGGTACTCCGCGTTCCTTGGCGGAGATTCAGGGCGATGCATATTAAAATGGATTTGGCCGTTTTCCGGATTTTGTTGGTTCTGTCGCCGCTGGCCGTGTGGATGGTATCGCTTGTACCCATGGAGGGGATCGCTGTTGCCAAAGACAGGGCAACAGGACAGGAAGTCTTCCTGCAGAACTGTGCCTTGTGTCACGTCAACGGCGTGGCAATGGCGCCGCGTGTAGATAATCGAGCGGATTGGGAGCCGCGTTTGTCCATCGGGCGGCAAAATCTTTTGAATTCTGTGCTGCGTGGCAAGGGCGGCATGCCGCCGAAGGGGGGCAACGCTTCGATTTCCGATGCGCAGGCGGCGGCAGGTCTTGATTACATGCTGGGAAAGGTGGCGAGTTTGAAAGGCCAGACGCGGGTGGGGCGTGGGCAGTAGCAAAGTTGGTGTCCAGCAAATAGCTGAACAACGGCAAGCAAGGGAAAATTGAATCTACAATGCAGCTACTCCGAATTTCATGAAACAGCTAGTCTTAGCGGTTGCTGGTGCTGTATTGCCCTTATCCAACTCCTATTCAGTCCGCTGCGGGGCGGATGTAGTTTTTTGTGACCGTTCATATGTTTCATATGTACTTAGTGATTCCATCAATCGGGTTTGCATAGCCGCATGAAGCTTGGGCCGCTGTCCCTGCGCGCAAACTTCCTGCTGTCATGGGCGCTGATTTCCCTGGGCGGACTGCTGACGGTCGATGCCGTGGCGGATATACGCGCGACGCCGCACAATTTGATTCGCTCGCGGGATAAAACAGTTAACGAGAGGGCAGTATGCGTCTTCTGTCACACCCCGGCGATAGATATCGGCGAGCTTCCGGCCGGTAGTACCGGCAACGCGGGGCCCCGACACCCGCTATGGCAACAGTCGCTTGGCCCCGATCATGTGTTCGCGATCTATGACGATATTGGCCGTCTGGGTCTAGGCAAACCATCGGTTGGTTCGCAATCGGTCGCATGCCTTTCCTGCCATGATTCCAACCAGGCGTTTGAGCTTGGCCGCACCTCGGCGGATCACCCCTACGGAGTGCCATATCGGGGAGCAATCAAGCATACGGGACGCTCCACTCAGACATTTAGAGGCAGTTCGGCGCAACCGTTCAAGGCCGCGGAGCATCTCACAGCGGTGGACGATTTTCGCGATGCCAGTCAAGGCTTGATTGAAGGCAGGGCAGTTTGGTGGGTTTCGAGGGAGGGCGTGACGGCGCGTCGCACCCGCGCTGACTTACCGCTTTACGGGCGCCGGGAGGGTGCAAGCGGGGAGGAGGACGAGATTGATGTCCGTGGCTCGATCATTCCCTATATCGAATGTAGCAGTTGCCATGATCCACATAGTCAGGCGAGAACTTTTCTGCGAGTGGCCAATGATGGCAGCAAGCTTTGCCTGACCTGTCACGACAAGTAACAAGGGCGAAATGGTCATGGTGCGCTGTGCAGCGGCTTGAACGTACAAATAACCTTCGGAGCAAATTAATGAAATCATCCTTTTCTCGGCTCGGCGGCTCGATTCTCCTGCTGGCCACGCTGAGTTCGCTCTCGGGTTGCGTGGCGATCGATAAGCGCGACATGAGTCAGGTGGGCCGGGCTGCGAGGGAACTGGTATTTCCACTACCGCCGGATGAACCCAGGTTTGTGTTTGAGCGAACCATACGCGGTAGCGCCGATGTCACTCCAGAAACCGACGAAGGTGCATTGAGGCGAGCATTGACCGGAGTGGCAAGCGTCGAAAACCAGCCTCTGGTGAAACCCTATGCGGTAGCGGTATATCGCGGCAAGGTCTTGGTCACCGACTCCGCCGCTCGAATGGTTCGCGTGTTCGATGTTCCCGGCCAAAGGCATTACCAGATCGGCGATGCCGATGTGGAAAACACGGTATTGAAACCGCTTGGCGTCGATGTGGATCGGAGTGGCACCGTATATGTCGCCGATGCGACGCGAAATCAGATCATGGTTTTTGATATCGAAGGCAAATTCCTGCGCAGAATTGGAGATCCGAAGATGTTCAAACGGCTGTCCAGCGTGACAGTTAACCCGGACGGCAGCCGCATCTATGTGGTCGATATCGGCGGCGTGGATTCCGATCAGCATCGGGTCAGGATCTTCGATACGCGAAATGGGCAACATCTTTTCGACATTGGCAAGCGCGGGTCCAATCCGGGCGAATTCAATCTGCCGCGCGATGTGGCGATCGGCAAGGACGGACGGATTTACGTGGTCGATGGTGGTAATTTCCGCGTACAGATATTCGACAAGGACGGCAAGTTCATCAAGACTTTCGGCCAGGCCGGCAAGCAACTCGGAGATTTCGCGCGGCCGAAGGAAGTTGCGGTTGATTCCATCGGCAACGTGTATGTCGCCGATTCCGCCTTCGGCAACTTCCAGGTGTTCAACGCCGATGGAGAATTGCTGATGTTTGTCGGCGACCGCTCCGAAAAGGATGTTCCCGCTGGTTACATGCTGCCTTCAGGAATAACGGTCGACGAGAATGATCGCGTTTACTTCGTGGATCAATGGTTCTCCCGCGTCGACGTGTTCCGGCCCTATGCCATGAAACCCACCGATGGCTTTCTTGGAAGCGCAAAGAAAGCCAAGTGAACTCCCCCAGAACATAATTTCCGAGTGCATCACTTGGTTTCTTGCCTTCGGGAATTTTTTTCTCGATTCTGGTGTTGTGGCCTGCAGCAAACAGCTTGCGTATGAGCATTACAACTGTTGCCAGTTTGCCGAGGCCATGTGTCGCTGTGACTATTGCCACGGTGACGAGCCTGTTTTGCCATTATTGACCGAGAAATACTACTTCCGCCCTAGATGCCGACTTCTGGCACATAAAGTGCTTGATAGTGGGCGTAGAGTTGAATCAATGGTCTTGGTTCTCAAATTTAGGAGGATGGTCATGGACAAGCGTTTGAGTGGTTTCTTGGGCAGATATCTGCTCGGTTTGGGGGGGGCGTTGTTGCTGTCGGCGATGTCCATGGGAGTTCAAGCGCAGATCAGCGGTTCCAAGCATGACCTCACGTCTACCGGTGGTGCGGGTAACAAGGTCTCCGGTACGGGCGCCAACGGATCGCCGGAAATCTGCGTGTTCTGTCATACGCCGCACGCGTCGAACAGCAATGTCAATGCACCCCTGTGGAACAAGGCAGTGAGCAGTTCCGTGCTGACGACTTATAGTCAGACCAATTCCTCGACCATGGATGGTTCGGTGACGACAGGCGGTGTGTCCCTGGCCTGCCTTTCCTGCCATGACGGTTCGCAGTCGATGGACGTCCTGATCAACGTTCCGGGTAGCGGTGGTCTTTCGACTGGCGCTCGGGCTTACGGCGGCGCGGGTTACACATGGAGTGCTACGGCCGACGGCAAAATCGTTCAGAGTTCGATCGCCAACCTCGGCGTGGATCTGACCAACGATCATCCGATCCAGGTACCTTACTGCGGTGGCGGCATGACCCTTTCCGGTGGCGCAGGTGTACTGACCAACTGTGCCGACTCGGACTTCAATGCACCGGTAACCATGTCCTCCAACACGATTGCCTACTTCGACGGCAATTCGAACAGCAAGCGGGACAAGGCCGACATCCAGTTGTATTCGCGGAACAGCGACTATTTCGTCGAATGCGGCAGCTGCCATGACCCGCACAATACGTCGAATGGCACGTTCCTGAGAAAGTCGAATGCTGCCAGCGCGGTCTGCCTCACCTGTCACAACAAGTAATCAGCGACGAAAGATCGGCCATCACAGCAGTACGGATTGGCAAGTAGCGATGGCCGGCTGACAGATCGCCCTGGCTTCACCGAGTAATACAAGGCCCCGCGAAATTTCGTGGGGCTTTTTTTTCGCTGCATGGTGCATGAAACCCATTCGCTTTAAGATTGTCTACTCGCGGCTTGGAATTCAAGCGCGCCTACCAGGAGGAAACTATTGATGAAACGGCTTTCCGGTCCAACGCTTGCCGGATTCGGCGCGCTCATGATGTTTGCCCTTTCCTCGCCGGCACTTGGGCAGGCGACGGGACAGGCTTCTTCTGCAACGCCGGGAACGGCAGCTTCTGCAGCCAGCGCGTCTGCTCCTGCGCCGGCAATCGAGCAGGGACTTTTCGCCCGGGTGAATTCCCGGCGCGTGACCCAGGGCGAGTTTCACGCCGCCTTCGGCGCTTATCTGCGAACGAAGTACTATCACGGCCGCGTTCCCGACGAGGACTTGCTGAAGGCGCGGGAAGTCGTCACCGATCATATTGTCAATAGCATACTGCTGAGCGAGGAATCGACACGACGCGGCATCCAGCCGAATCGCGAGGAGGTCGATCGGCGGGTAAACGCCTTCGAGCAGCAGAATGCGCGGTCGCCAGAGTGGCAGCGGGACCGGGATCGTGTCCTACCGCAATTGCGCAGTGAACTTGAAGAGCAGGTGCGGGTTGCCCAACTCGAAACACAAATCCGCGATGCTGTCAGCATGACGCCGGACGAGGTGCGGGCTTTCTATCTGGCGAAACCCGAGCTATTTACTGAACCCGAGCGCCTGCGGGTTCATGCGATTCTTCTCGGGGTGGATCCTTCGTCGTCGGTTTCGGTCTGGAATGCGGCGATCGCTGAGGCGGAAGCCATCGTGCGCAGGATTCGGGGCGGAGCGAACTTTGCGGATATCGCCCGCATGGTTTCCTCTGATCCCAGTTCTGCACAAGGCGGCGATATGGGCTACGTACATATGGGAATGCTGCCCGAAGCAGTCCAGGCTGCATTGGGAAGCTACAAGAACGGCGAAGTCGGTGAGCCTGTCCGGGTTCTGGAGGGAGTAGGAATATTTCGGGTCGATGAGCGGACACCGGCGACTCTGCGCGACTATGAGCAGGTCAAGGAGCGCGCGCAACAACTGGCAATGCGTGAAAAGCGGGATCGGGTCTGGAAGGACTTCGTCGCCTCGCTGCGCAAGAACGCGGACGTGGTTATTGCGGAAGGGCGTCCGGCGGCAGTAAAGACGCCAAATCAATAGACTGAGGAGGGCTTGCACCAAGCGCTCATCCAGCACGCAATGGCAATGGTTTGGCACAGTGAGGAAATCTAAGCGGGGCTGTGATCGCAGCCATTCCGATCGTCTGCTGCTGAGCTTGATCGGGGGCGCATTTTGCACCAGTGCGGCGTGGTCTCAGAGTAGTTCCGGCAGCGGCCGCCAGGAAGCTGCCCTGGTGGTGCCACGAGGGGCCGACATGAGGGCTGAGGTCGGTTCTGGCGATCCGTTTCCGTTGCAGTTATCCCTGCTTCTAACCCCGCCCGTCCGCAGCAAAGCTCCGCCACGGAAGCGGGCCGCGGCCGATGCTCGGCCGGAGCCAAGTCTGCGCCTGACCTTGTCGCAGAACTTGGTCTGGTCGCGCGCCACGCCGGGCAGCGTGTTGGTCGTGGCCGCAACTCCCGCAGCGGGTGGGCAGGGAACTGCCAGAGTTGGGCGGGATCCGCAGCCGCGCGGGAAAACGACAGACGACGGACCGGGCGCACCGGAACAACCCATACCCTTCGATCCACGTCCGGCATCGGCGCCGCGGCGCCCGGTCGCCGGATCCGCTGTGCCAGCCGGCGTGCAGAATGCACCAGGCGACAGCCTTCCCGATATTGGCGATACCAGATGGGGCATGGCGCCGATTCGCTGGGCAGGAAATACGGTGTCGAGTCTGAATTCGACGCAGGGGCAGGGCACGAATTTTCTCAACGATATTAATACCGTCGCGCTCCAGGCCAGCAGTTTTGTCGTCGCGCCCTATGTCGCTCAATGGAACGGATCGTTCAACTACAACCTGGGCAAGTCGACCTACTCGTCGACGACCGGACAGAACGTCAAAGGAGTCAGCAGCGGGCTCAGTTATTCGCTCGGCGCCGATGTGCTGCCGCTCAGCCGTTATCCGCTCAGCGTCAATTTCACTCAGGGGAGTTCAGAGACCAGGGCCTTCGACGTGGGGCAGGAGACCCGCTTCAACAATATTTCGGTGCGTCAGCAGTACCGCCCCGAGGAAGGCCGCGAGCGCTATGGCGCATCGTTTAACCGCAACAGCTTTAGCACCGCAACCGGTACCAGTTCCACTACGTCGCTGCTTGGAGATTTCTCGACCGGTGCCGAATTCGACTTCGATCATTTGCTGGAAGGCAGGCATGCGATCAACGCCAATTTCGGACTGACTTCGTCGGCTGCAGATCTGTCGGCCGAGAACTACCGTCGGCTGACCGGCAAGGTGAGCCATGGCTGGTGGGTGCATGAGGATCTGAGCATCAACAGTGCGCTGGAGTACACGCGGAACCAGACTACCGCCACTCAAGCAAATGCATCCATCGAAAATGCTGCAAACCTGCTTCTGGGCACCACCAGCTTTACCTGGAGGCCGTACGAAGACCAGCCACTGACGCTGACTGGCGGCGGCAACCTGATTCACACGCAGGTAACCAGCAACGGCGCCAAGAGCAGCTTGCTGAACGTCGTCGGCAATGTCACCGGAACCTACCGTTTCAATAACAATCTCTCGGCTTCCGGGGGGGCGTCTGCGGGAATACTCGGTACGTCGGAGGGGCCACGCGCCTTCATCAACTCGCAATCGGCGGCCGTCTCCTACACCGGAGACCCCCTGCAACTGATGGGATTCAACTACGGCTGGGGCGTTGGCGGCGGCGCATCGAGGTCGGCATCCAGCGCCGGTCAGAATTTCGTCGGTACCAGCGTCAGCGCCAACCACAGTCTTGGGCGCAACTTTATTTTCGGCGAGAGTCAGGCGGTCAATTTCTCCGCAAACCAAGGTCTTTCAAGGTCTTCCAGCGAACAGGGTCCGACAGTAACCATGAGCAATTCCGCGGCCGCTTCGTGGAGCTCGACGCTGAGCGCAGCCTTACGCGGAAATCTGAGCGTGACGTTTTCCGATTCGATATCGAACGCCTCGACCGGCAACCATCATTTTCAGAGCGCAAACCTGACGGGCGGCGGCGCCTATCAGTTTACGCGGCATGCCAGCCTGACCGCCAACGCGGGGCTGAACTGGAGCCGCTCCATTGCCAGTGTTTCCAGTGTTGAAACCATAAACGGCGTGACCTTCGACAACTCGGCGCCGACGACGATGGGTACTTTCACCATCGGTTATACGCACCGCAATCTGTTTTCTTTCCCCCTGTTGAACTACACGGGCAACCTGATGTACGTGAACAGTTTCTCGAACCAGCGTCTGGAAGGGTCGCTTGCCGAGGCGCTGAACAGTCAGCAGAGCGTGTCCATGCAGCATCTGCTCGACTATCGGCTCGGAAAACTGGCCTTTAGCCTGAGACTGACGACTATCGATCAGGCTGGCAGGAAATCTGCTTCTATATTCGGCGCGGTCAGTCGTGACTTCGACGGAATCTTCAATGGCCGCTGGTAGAATTCGAAACTGAAATATTCAAGCAAAAATATGCTTTTAGAGGAAGGTACTATGATCGGAAGACCCCCCTGGCAACGCTGGTTCGCGATCCTGCTCGCATTCGCCGCGATAGTCGCATTCGACACCGACGACGCACGCGCAGAGTATGGGGATGTGGTGATAAATAATTACTCCGATGCCGCCGGCATGCGCCCGGCAATATTTCCCCACTGGTTTCATCGCGTCCGGTTCCGCTGCAAGGTGTGCCACGCAGATCTCGGCTTCAAGTTCAAGGCGGGGGGCAACGAGATCAACATGGTGAAAATCATCGACGGCCAGTTTTGCGGCGCCTGTCACAACGGCGAACTCGCCTGGTCGGTGGAGAACTGCAATCTGTGTCATTCGGCAAAGCCGGGTACCCCGACGCAAGTGCACGAAAGCACGATCCAGAAACTGGCCCCTGCGGCACTACAGAAGAAATAAGGGACGGGCGATCATGAAAATTGAACGAGTTATTCTTCCCGTCCTGATGTCGGTGTTTTTTGGAGGGGCGGTTGCCGCCGATGCCGGCAAGGATTTGTACACCAAGACGTGTGCGGTTTGCCATGCGGCTGGAATCGCCGGTGCACCGCGATTTGGCAATGCGGCCGACTGGCAGCCTCGTCTGGCAGGCGGAACCGCTCGCTTGTATGCCAGCGCCCTGAAGGGGACGGCCAAGGGCATGCCGGCCAAGGGCGGCAACCTGGCAGCATCGGATGGAGACGTCAAGGCGGCCGTTGATTTCATGCTGGCATCGGTAAAGACTGCGTCGGCGAGTCCGGCGAAGCCCGTGGCGGCTGCGCCCGCACCCGCCGCTGCGCCGGTAGCCGCTGCTCCCAAGCCGGCAGCTGCACCTGCTGCGACGGCGGCTGCACCTGTTGCCGCGGCTGTAGCGCCCGCCGCATCGATCGATGCGGCGGCAAACACCTCGGGAGCCTCGGCCGCCGATATCAACTCCTTCAATCGGCTCCTGAAGCCGATCGGCAAGCGCAACCCGCCGCCCGCCGAGGACGGCATCCATGATCCGGCCAATGACGGTACCGTTGCCTTGATGGCGCCGTTGGCGGCATATGGTCCCTTGCCGAAAAGCCTGGCCGGCAATCGCGTCAACTGGGTAAAGGCGATTGATGAGAAAAAGATCAACCCGCGCTGGGACCGCCAGGATGCCAATGCTGCCCCCGTCGTCATCGATCTCAACATCGTGCGCGAAGTAAAAGGCTCGATGCCCGACGTCGTGTATCCGCACAAACAGCACACGGAATGGCTTGACTGCTCGAATTGCCATCCGGCGATCTTCGTGCCGCAGAAAGGCGCCAACGCGATCAGCATGGCGGCAATTCTCCTGGGCGAGAAATGTGGTGTCTGTCACGGTAAGGTGGCCTTTCCGGTTTCGGAGTGCCGTCTTTGCCATTCGAAGAAGAAAGACTTCCGTCCCGCCCAGGCAGCTGCGCCGGCGACGAAGTGAACGAGGTATTGCGATGAACAAGCCGATGGTCCTGCTGATTTCCCTGCTTGCCTGCGGGGGTGTGCTGGCTCAAACTCCACCGCCGGCCAGTACGCCGGAAAGTGCCGCGTCGCGTCTGGCGGGCAACAAGATCGACAAGGTACAACTGACGTCCAATCTGGATTCGGTGGGCAAACTGCTGGAAAGCTCGTCTGCTGCGCGCCAGATCGATTCCAGCAAGGCGCCGGAGGCCTTGCAGCGACGCGATCGCGCGCGCGAACTGCATGGCGCCGCCAAGGCGGCGCTCGATCAGGGCAATCTGGAGAAGGCATCCGCACTGCTGGCCGAATCGCGTTCGACTTTCTTCGATGCCGTGCGCTTTGCCGCGCCGGAAGAAGTTAGCGCGAAGAAGCTCGAGAACGATTACCTGCTGCGCCTGGAAAGTGTGCAAGCATTGCTGGGCGCCTACAAGCGGGTTTCCGACGAGAAGTCGGCCAAGGGCGTGAGCGAAACCGTCGCGCAGATTGAGAAGTCGATGGCCGCAGCGGCGGTGCTGGCGCACGAGCGCAAGTTCAAGGAGGCGCGTGCCGAGATCGATCGCGGCTACCTGGTCGCCAAGGCCGGGCTGACCAGCCTGCGTAGCGGCGATACGCTGGTACGCTCGCTGAACTTTGCGACCAAGGAAGAAGAATATCACTACGAAATAGATCGGAACAATACGCATCAGATGCTGATCAAAGTTCTTGTCGATGACAAAAAAGCGAGCGGCGAAATGGTTCAGGCCTATCTTTCGAAGGGCCAGGCACTGCGCATCAAGGCAGACGACGCGGCGTCGCGCAAAGCCTATGACGAGGCAGTCAAACTGCTGGAGGAATCTACCGCGGAGCTGGTGCGCGCTATTCGCAATGCGGGTATCTATATTCCCGGGTAAGCCGGCACAGCGGCGGCTTATCGCCGTTTTGGCGGTTGTAGCAAGTGCGGTGGCATGGGGAGACGAATGGGTTCCCCTGCGCAAGGATGGCATTCACGATCCCCGCGGTCCCGCCGTAAGAGTACTGCAAGAGCCCGATGTGGCGCTGTCCAAGCTGACACCGGACACCGCTGGGAACATGGTGCGGTGGGTTCAATCCCTGGAAAAGGGCGAAATCAATCCTCGCGCCAATCTTCGGCCGGATACCAAGATTCGGCTTTACGAATCGGATGTTCTGCTGAACCTAAAAGGCGGCATGCCGATCGTGCGCTTCCCGCATCGCCAGCACACGCTTTGGCTGGATTGCACGAATTGCCATGATCATCTGTTCAAGGCCGAGGCAGGGGCCACCAAGTTCTCGATGTTGAAAATCCTCGAGGGCGAACAGTGTGGCGTTTGCCATGGCGCTGTATCCTTTCCCCTGACGGAATGCTTCCGTTGTCATAGCGTTGCCAGGCCTGGCGACGGGAAACCCCGGCCTTCGCTGCCGATCGCGATTCCTGCCGGTGCGGTACCACCCAAGTGAGCGGTAGCTTGAGATTCTGGTGCCTTGTGTTGCTGGTCCCGGGCTTGCTTGCGATAGCGCCGCCGGCCACAGCTGAATATGGAGATGTCGTGCTGAATCGCCGGGCTGAAAAGGAAGGTGTGCGGCCGGTGATTTTCCCTCACTGGTTTCACCGCATCCGCTTTCGATGCAAGGTGTGCCACGCCGAGCTTGGATTCAAGATGCGCGTCGGCAGCAATGATTTCAAGATGTCGGATATTGTCGAGGGACGCTTTTGCGGCGCATGTCACAACGGCGAGATCGCTTGGCCGCCCGACCAGTGCGATCTCTGTCATTCCGGCAAGCGTGGCTTGCCGACCGGAATTGTTGGCGGTCATGAAACCGGCGGCCCTGGACGCTGGTAGCCGCCGCGAGGCGCTGCGTCGTGGCATCGCACTGGCCTGTGGCCTGGCGATAGTTGGTTGTGGCGGGACGCCGACCCGATCGGCGGCTGCTGCCAGCAATGCCGCCGGCAACGATGTGTGGCTCGAACCCATGTTCGGAGTGACCGGCGGCCGGCTCACCGACAAGGTCGATCCCAGCGGCATGCCCCTGCCGGGCGGCAATGAACGCCATGTCCCCTTCCTGTTTCCTGTGGCCGTGGTGGCCAGCCTCGGGGCACTTTTCGTCGCCGATGCCGGTCATGGCCGATTGTTTCGCTACCATCATGCTGGTGGCATGATGGCCGCCGTGCCGGGAGTGCGGATCAATACTTCCAGCCGGCTGCGTGCGGGCGCCGGCGGCGAGGTGTATATCCTCGATGGGGTTCTGGGCGTGATTCAGCGCTACTCGATGCTGGGTCAGTTGCAGTCTCCAATGCAGCCGCGCCTGCCCGCCAGCCACTACCTGGATTTCGATGTCGATCGATTGAGTGGGCGGGTATTCGCCGTGGATTCGCTGACCCGGTATCTGGACCAGGTGGAACCCGTGGGGCGCCTGGCGATCGCGCATCTGCAACTCGATGCCGCGGGGCCGGTGGCTTTAGACGGCGCCAGGCTGCTGACGGCTGACGCGCAGTGTCAATGTGTCAATGAGTGGCTCAACCGGCGTCTGGTGCGCAAGCTTGCCCCCGGGCAGATTCGTCAGCCCAAATCTCTCGTGGCGGATAGGGGTGAGATCTACGTGCTTGACGGGTTCGACCGCAGCATTTCGCGGGTTTTCGAAGGCGGATTGGAAAAGCTGCTGCCGCAGCAACTCAATCTCATCTCCCCGGAGCAGATTTCGGTATATGGTGGCATGATGTATGCAGCCGACGGCGCCAGCCGGACGGCTGCAGTTTTTCGCATACGACGGCGCCGGCGCTAATGCATTTGCAATCCCTATTCCTCACGATATTTCTGGTGGGCGCCTTGTCCGGTTGCGCCGGTACGCCCAGCAAAGCCATTTTTGCGCTGGATGTCGACAAGATCCAGACCACGCACCTGATGTTTCCGCCGGAAAGCGATGGCGTGGTGCCTCGTTATGTTTATCTCGGCCACCTCTACGGCGACCGCAATTTTACAGAGCCCGAATCCGAAGGCGGCGGCCTGTTCGCTGCGATCGGGCGGGTTCTCGAATTCATCAAGGGCGAAGCGCCGCCGCGAGAACTCTACCGGCCGCAATCCGGCGTGGTCGATGAAGCAGGGCGCGTCCTGGTCACGGATCGCGGAACGCCTTCGGTGTTCGTCTTCAACGAAATGGAAGGCACGCTGAAACTTTGGCAGCAGGCTGAGGGGTCGCGCAATTTCATCAGTCCAATTGGGATCGCCCTAGGTCCCGACGGCACAGTGTTTGTTACCGACAGCGAGCTGGGGCTGGTGGCGCGTCTGGACAGAGAGGGCAATGCACTGGAAGCCATCGGCAAGGGCCATTTGACCCGTCCGACGGGTGTGGCTTACGACCCGTCGACGCGGCGGATTTACGTGGTGGATACCGCCGACCATCAGGTCAAGCTGTTCGACCTGCAGGGTAAGCTTCTGGATGTGTGGGGAGAGCGCGGCGAAGGGCCGGGAGAATTCAACTACCCGACCTATATCGCGGTCGGCAACCAGAAGCTATACGTTGCCGATACGATCAACGCGCGGATCCAGACACTGTCGGCCGAGACCGGCAAGCATCTTGCTACGGTTGGGAAGTTGGGCATGTTCGTGGGCAACATGGTGAGGCCCAAGGGCGTGGCGGCGGATAGCGAAGGCAATATCTACGTCATCGAATCCTTTTACGATCACTTGCTGATTTATAACCCGAAAGGTGAATTCCTGATGTCGATCGGCGGTGTCGGCAGCGAACCGGGCAAGTTTCATCTCCCAGCGGGAGTGTGGACCGATGCGCACAATCGTGTCTATGTGGCCGACACCTTGAACAGCCGCGTGTCGGTGTTCCAGTTTCTCGGTGGAGGTGCGGAGAGTGAATAGCTTCCTGCGGCCGCTGATCCTGCTGGCGGCCTGCGGCATTCTGGCGGTGTCTTCCGTCCATGCGGCGCGTCAGTCCGATGTGCGCAACACCAAGCACAACCTGTCCTCCAGCGGCGCCGCGAGCAACACAAAATCATCGAGCGAAACCCAGGTCTGTGTCTTTTGCCATACGCCGCATGGCGCCAATGCCTCCGCG
>JACPUD010000027.1 GCA_016192435.1 Rhodocyclales bacterium
CCTACTGGCGTCTCAAGGAAGCCTGCAAGAAGCTCGGCAAGCCCTGCGTGTTCGTGCAATCGCCGGGCGTCGGCAGCTTCGCCCGCAGCCTTTCCGCACTGGCCGATGCCGCGCCGGCAGACCAGGTCATACGCATTCCCGCCTAGCGCATGTCCGCACTCGCCGCCCCTCTCGGTCAACCGCTGCGGCCGCGCCTGTCGCCGCTCGGTCTCGGCATGGTCATTGCGGCGCACCTGCTGCTGCTCGTCGGCCTGGTGCGCCTGAACGTGATCACGCTGCCGGCGCCGCTTGCCGTGCTCAGCGTCAGCCTGCTGCCGCCGCCCGCGGTGACGCCGCCGAAAGCCGAGATCGTGCCGCCAAAACCCAAACCCGTGCAGCGGCGGCCGCAGCCGGCGCCGCAGCCGGTCCAGCTCGCCGCGCCGGTCGAGGCGCCCACCCCGGTCGCCGCCGCCGTCCCGCCAGCGCCAACTTTCGCCGCACCGGCCCCGGTTGCGCCGGCCCCGGTCGCACCGGCGCCGGTGCCGACCCAGCCGCGCTTCGACGCCGACTATCTCGACAATCCCAAGCCGGCCTATCCGGCCATCTCGCGCCGCCTCGGCGAACAGGGCCGCGTCGTGCTGCGCGTCCATGTCGACGCCGACGGCCGCACCGGCGAAGTGCAGCTGCATACCTCCAGCGGCTCGCCGCGCCTCGACCAGTCGGCGCTGGACACCGTGCGCCGCTGGAAATTCGTCCCGGCAAGGCTCGGCCAAACGCCGACCGCGGCCTGGGTGCTGGTACCGATCGCATTCACTTTGAAGGACTGACCATGGAAACATCCCTCGGCTTCGGCCACTTCCTCGCCAATACCGATGGCATCGCGCGCTTCATCCTCGCGCTGATGCTGATCATGTCGGTCGGCACCTGGTACCTGATCGTCACCAAGGGCCTCCAGGCGATCCGCTCGCAACGGCTCAGCGCGGCCTTCCTCAAGGCCTTCTGGGCCGCACCCAGCCTCAACGCGGTGGCGCACCACCTGCACCAGACCGGCGTCACCGAGGCTTTCTCGCATCTGGTGCACCACGGCTTCACCGCCATCGAGCAGCACAAGGCCGGGCGCGAGACGCGCGGCCTGGTGGATGCCGGCACGCCCGACGAATTCCTGACGCGGGCCATGAAGCGCGCCATCGCCCAGGACAAGTCGCGCCTCGAATACGGCCAGACCTTCCTCGCCACGGTGGCTTCCTCGGCGCCTTTCGTCGGCCTGTTCGGCACCGTATGGGGCATCTACCATGCCCTGATGGCGATCGGCATCAGCGGCCAGGGCACGCTGGACAAGGTCGCCGGCCCGGTCGGTGAAGCGCTGATCATGACCGCGGTCGGGCTGGCCGTGGCGATCCCTGCTGCCGTGGCCTACAACGCCTTCGCCCGCAGCAACCGCAACACCCTGGCGGAGCTGAACTCCTTCGCCCACGACGTGTTCACCTTCCTCGCCACCGGCCTGAAAAATGCACCGCAACAGGGCGACGTCGCCGCCACCTCGGAGCGCATCATCGCCCGCGTGGTGGCCAACAGTTCGGCCCGCGCCACGGTCTGAGGAAATCGTCATGAGCTTCGCCTCCCTCAACGACGACGACGGCAACGAAGCGCTGGCCGAGATCAACATGATTCCGCTGATCGACGTCATGCTGGTGCTGCTGGTGATTTTCATCGTCACTGCACCGCTGCTGACCCACGCCGTCAAGGTGGACCTGCCCAAGGCGTCGTCGAGCGCCAACCTGACCAAACCCGACAACGTCCAGGTCGCCATCGATGCCGCCGGCCAGGTCTATTGGAACGGCGAAACAGTCGCCGCCGCGGCGCTCGACGCGAAGTTGCGCGCCGCCGCCGCGCTGACGCCACAGCCCGAACTGCACCTGCGCGCCGATCGCATCACGCCTTACGAAAAAGTCGCCGAAGTTATGTCCGCCTCGGCTCGCGCCGGATTGACCCGGATCGGCTTTGTCACCGAGCCGCCAGGCATCAAATCGTTGTAGGGCCGACTTCAGTCGGCCGGGGTTACGTTGGCGGACTGAAGTCCGCCCTACAGTCCGCCCTGCAAGCCCGCCCTGCAACAGAACCACCATTTCGCAAGCACCACGCAAGTTTCCAATACCCCGGCAAGCCAGGCGATTTCTCCCAGCCAGCCACAACCCCAGAGGAGTCGCACCATGCCGTTACCCATCCGCATCAAACCCGTCACCCTTGCCGTCATTGCCGCCTGCGGCGCCATCGGTCAGTTGCATGCCGCCGACACGGCCCTGCCGCAAGTCAACGTCCTGGACCAGACCGAGCGCGCCGACGGCCCGGTCAAAGGCTACCGCGCCACGCGTTCGAGCACCTTCACCAAGACCGACACGCCGCTCAGTGAAATCCCGGCCTCGGTCAGCGTGATTCCGGAAGCCCTAATCAAGGACCAGGCCATGTCCGGCATGGCCGATGCGCTGCGCTACGTGCCCGGCGCCCATGGCGCGCAGGGCGAAGGTAACCGCGACCAGGTCATGCTGCGCGGCATCAACACCACGGCCGATTTCTTCGTCGACGGTGTGCGCGACGACATGCAGATCTTCCGCGACTTCTACAACCTGGAGCGTCTCGAAGTGCTCAAGGGCCCCGGCGGTATGGCTTTCGGCCGCGGCGGCGCCGGCGGCGTGATCAACCGCGTGGTCAAGAAGCCGCAGTTCGGCCATGTCGGCGAAGCCAGCATCGGCCTGGGCAGCGACAGCCGCCTGCGCGGCAGCGTCGATCTGGGCGACAAGGCCAACGACACCACCGCCTGGCGCCTGAATGCGATGGCCGAGAACGGCAAGAGCTTCCGCAACGGCACCGATCTGCGGCGTTACGCGGTGAACCCCACCGTCACAGTACTCGTGTCGCCGCAGACCACGCTGACCCTCGGCTTCGAGCACGCCCGCGACGAACGCACCGCGGATCGCGGCCTTCCCTCCGCGGCGGCGACGCAGCGTCCGTTCGACACCGACCCCGCCAGCTTCTTCGGCAACGCCGACCAGAGCGAAGCGCGTTCCACGGTGAATGGCTTTTCCGCGGTGCTGGAGCACGATTTCGCCGGCGGCACCCAGGTCAAGAACAATTTCCGCGCCACCAACTACGACAAGTTCTACCAGAACGTCTATGCCAACGGCGCCGTCACCGCGGGCGGCCTTGTGCGCATCGAGGCCTACAACAATGCGGACAAGCGCACCAATATCTTCAACCAGACCGACCTGACGACGAAGTTCAGCGCCGGCGGCATGGAGCACACCCTGCTCGCCGGCCTCGAGCTGGGCCGGCAGGACAGCAGCAGCGTGCGCAAGAACGGCTTCTTCGGCGCGGCCACCTTCCTCAACGTGGCGGTGGCTTCGCCCTACGCCGTGGCCACCGATTTCCGCGCCGCCGGCACCACCGCCGACAACGCAGTCAAGGTCGACCTGGCGGCGGTGTACCTGCAGGACCAGATCGCGCTTTCAAAGGAATGGAAGCTGCTCGCCGGCCTGCGCTACGATCATTTCAAAACCAGTTTCGACGACCGCCGCACCCTGGTCGCCGCCACCGATCTGGCGCGCACCGACAACGAGTGGAGCCCGCGCCTGGGCCTGACCTGGTCGCCCACCGCCAACAGCACCTGGTATCTCAGCTACAGCACGTCCTTCCTGCCTTCCGCCGAGCAGCTGAGCCTGGCCACCAATACCGCGCAACTGGCGCCGGAAACCGCCAAGAACTATGAAGCCGGCGTGCGCTGGGACCTGCTGCCCGGACTGACGCTGTCCGGCGCCGTGTTCCGCACCGACCGCGACGACGTCAAGGTAGTCGATCCCAACAACCCCGGCCTGCTGATCCTCGCCGGACAGCAGCGCACCGACGGCGTCGAACTCGGCCTGCAAGGCGAAGTGACCAAGAACTGGGACATCTACGCCGGCTATGCCAACCTCGACGGCCGCATCGTCAAGGGCACCACGGTGCCGGCCGGCCGCCGCGTCGGCCTGGTGCCGCAGGACAGCCTGTCGGTGTGGAACAAGTTCGGTCTCGGCGGCGGCTGGAGCGCGGGGCTGGGCGTGATTCATCAGTCCGAGGTCTACACCTCGACCAACAACACGGTCAAGCTGCCGGCCTTCACCCGCGCCGACGCCGCGCTCTACTACGCCTTCGCCGACGGCAAGACGCGGCTGGCGCTAAACGTCGAGAACCTGTTCGACAGGAAGTACTACCCGACCGCGCACAACGACAACAACATCAGCCCGGGCGCGCCGCGCAACGCCCGCCTGACGTTGAGCACCGCGTTCTGAGGTTCTGCCGGAGTCGCAGTCAGACTCCGGCACTGCATCGCCGTTTCGCCAGCGCCAACTTTCGCGATGCGCACCAGCAGGCCCGGACGAACCATGAAAAGCTGAAGGCTGGCTTCAGCTTTTCATGACCTTGTGCGTCTCGTGATCGGGCGCTCGCCCCAAGACAACGAGAATCGCTTGTAGCAGCAGCCCATCCCGTATCATGCCGCCGTGTTTAGCCGATCCATCTCGGACCAAAGCCCACGGGACTCTCAGAACGCGACATCTGCACCAAGTTCATCCTGCCTGCGCTGAAAGCGGCAGGCTGGGATCGGCAGATGCAACTGTTCGAGGAATATCCGCTGCGCATCGTGATTGCCGACAAGAAGACCAATTCGGAAGGGCTGCAACTGGCAGACCTGACGGCGCGGCCCGCCGGTTTGTCGGTTCTGAGGCCGGAGCAGGCGAACCGGGCTTGGAATCTGCTGAAGGGCAAGCTGTTTACCGGTAGCGCCGGTTGTGTAACCGGCAACGGAATGAAAGTCTTTCCCTAGAAAAGCAGAAGGGCCACCCGGTAGTCCGAGCAGCCCAGCGCCGGTCGAGTAGTCCCAACCCGTTTGTGGACAGCGTGCCCACGGCAGGCCCTGATTGCAATCGATGCTTGCTGGCGACACCGCCCAAGGGAGGCGGGGCCGTGACTCCTTCCGCACCATCCCCGTCGATGTTCGCCTGCCCGCCGCGAAAGTCGGCGCTGGCGTGACGGCGACCCGCCCCTGAAAGCCTCAATCGGCATCACCACCCTGAATAGGTCATGGCTATTACATCGATGACAACAATCAATTAGACGCTATCGATAGCCTTGCTTAATATTCACTCCATCGCAGCACAACTCTCAACCACCCCAAGGAGCCACACCATGAACGCCAGCCTGATCAACACCGAAATCCTCC
>JACPUD010000018.1 GCA_016192435.1 Rhodocyclales bacterium
GCCCGATGCTGCGCCTGCTGCCGACTCGGCTCGGCCAGCGTGGCAAAGCCGAGCAAGGCCCAGGGCGAAAGCAGGGATTCCTGATGCAATTTGAGCAGCCGCTCCATGGTGATCCGCCAGGCCTGCTCCCGCTCCGGATGGGCGGCCAGGGGCGCGTAAACTGCCACTTCGAGGGTGGCGTAGTCCTTGCGCAAACCGGTGAGTACGAAAACACCCGTCACGGCAACAAGACACAGATAAACGGCCGCGCGCCGGGCGGACAGGGCCATGATCGGCCGACTGTCGGCCGCACCCAGCAGCAGCGCCGTCGGCCCCAGGAAATACGCATACCACAGCGGATATTCGAGCAGCGCATGGACCGCGCCAATCGCCAGGACCGCCGCGCACCAGGACTGCTCCAGCCCCCACGGTTTGCGGAAGAAGCCCTTGAGCCAGATGCCGAGCACGACGAGAACCATTGCCGTCACCGGTGCGCCGAACTCCGCCAGCAACTGCAGGACTAGATTGTGCGCGTGCTCCGTCACCGCATATCGCTCTGCCCCAACATGAGCGGCAGCCGCGCCAAAGCTCGCCCAGGAATAGTTGCCGGCACCCTGCCCCAGCCAGGGCTGTTCGAGAAAAGCCGACCAGGCCGAGCGCGCGATTTCCAGCCGCGTACTGGGTCCGGACGCGATTTCGTACAAGCGCGACCCGGCCGTGATCGGGGCCGGACCACCCGTGAGTTCCAGGCCGAGCCGGGGCGCCAATTCGGCGAGGTGGGGCGTCGCCCAGGTACCCAGCATGCTCAGACCGATCACCATCGGCACCAGGAGCACGGCATCGGCCAGCAGACTTGCCGCCGCGCCGTTTGCCTGCCGCAATCTCGACCAGCCGAGCACGGCGACGAGCACCAGCGGGTAGACGAACACGCTGCGCGAACCGCTGAGTACGCTGCCGCAGGCGACGAGCGAAATCACGGTCCACAACAGTGGCCTGGACAGCAGCCCGCGACCGCGCAGATAAAACGCCGAAGCGATACCGAGCCAGGAGTAGTGCGCGTGGTGGTTGCTCTGGCCGAGATTGCCGTAAATGCTGCCGCCCAGTTTGGGGAATATCCATTCCCGGCCGGCGCCGACACCCAGCCACTGCGCCAGGGCGATTGCCGCGCCGATCAGCGCGCCCAGCGCCACCGCGCCGGCCAGGACATCGGCGAGACGGACCAGGCCGACCGTGGCGGCCAGATGTCGCCCGAGTATCATCAGCATCCCGGCCCACAGCAGATAGGCCGCGTAGAGCAGCCCGATCTGCGGAAAAGCCAGACGCTGCAACCCGAACTGGAGCAACAGGGCCAGCAGCAGGACCACGGGCAACATCAGCACCGCGGGCAGCGTCACGGCGCGGCCGCGCGTCGCGCCCAAGCCTGCCGCCACCGCCGCCAGCCCCAAGGCTGCGGCCCACCACTCGCTCCAGAAGCCCGGCAGGGGATCGCTGTGGAAGGGCCAAAGAAATGGCCCGCTCACCATCAAGGCGAGCAGGCCAAGACTTGCAACCATCATCGGCACGACGCGGGCAACCGAACCCCGCGTCAAGCTAGGCTTGGGTAATCCCCACCCGCACCGCTACGCCGCAACTGCATTCGCTTACCCGCGAAACGCATATCAAGATGGAAGTTCCACAGTCTTTGAACCGCTACCGCAGGTAACCAAACAACTGGTAGTCCCACTGGTGCTACAGTTGCTGCTGATCGCAGTCTGCATATAGGAACCACCGCAGGCCGCGCCCGCCGAATAGCTCCTCCCGGACGATGCCTGTTTCGCCGCATACTGGATGGCCGCCGAGGACGCAATGCCTCCTGCCGTACCTTCGGCCGCTGCCTGCTCGGCATCACCCGTCAGATTGACAAATCTCGGCAAGGCCGTCGCTGCCAGAATGCCAAGAATCACTATCACCACGACCAGTTCGATCAAGGTAAAACCTCTTGCTTTCATTGCTATCTCCTTAGTAATACCACTTTCTCTTATAAACCTAGTTTAGCCTTAACAACCCGAAGTTACCACCGAAATCACCGGTGCGACGATGACGCCGCCACTCAGCGTCGCCTCCTGATAGGTGATGCGGCAGTTGGGTACCGTGCCGCCGGCGACGTCGAAGGTCCGCGCGGTTCCGGTGCCGCCGGCAGTCAAGCCGTCCGCCGCGAGGTTTAGAGCCGCCGCTGCATCGATGCCGACCGCCGTGGCGGCCGGATAACGATTGACGATATCGACCATCAGGCCGTCCATGTTCACCTTGGGCGGGGTCGAGGTGCAATTCGTTAGGGTGAGGCTCGGCGCGGTACCCGCGAGATCCAGTTCGCAGCGCGAACGGGCCAGACCAACGGCGGAACGCATCGAGCCGTAGATTGCATTGGCCTTGGCCACCCGCGCGTCGCGCTGGGCGTCGATCAGACGCGGTATCGCCACGGCAGCGAGAATGCCGATGATGGTAATCACGATTATCAGTTCGATAAGCGTAAAACCACTTAGCTGCCGAGTGCTGAAGCCTGATTTCATGGTCGTGGGGACTTTCTGTTCGTGGACTGGCGAAAAATAGCAGATCGGATCGAAGTCATTCAGGCGAGTATCGGCCCCGGAAACGCTCAGTTTAGGCCCACCAGGCTGGCGCCGACGGTTTTTCCCGAAGCGTCGACGCGGGCCACGTAGCGCCAGCGCAACTCTCCGACATGGTCGAATGCCTGCGGCAGGCGCGGCAGATAGCTGAGTTCGCGGGTGAGCGGATCGTAGGCCCACTGCCCGGGGGTCTCGGCGACTCGTCCCGCGGTGAAGCCAGGCGGGCGATGCCCGAGAAAATCCATCGGGCTTGCCTCCGCCACTTCGCCGATGCGCTCTTCCTCACCGCGCATGATGCGCTCGCCGATCGCCAACTGTATGCCGACGCGCATGTTGCGCACCGTCAGGGCGACCTCGGCACGCTCCGCCTCGGCCTGGATCGCATCCAGACGTACCAGCAGCGCAGCGGCGAGTACGCCGAAGATCGCGACCGTGATGGCGAATTCGAACTTGCTGGCCCCGCGCTGACGCTTCATGTCGAAGCTCACTTTTTCATGGTCACCTTGCCCAGGTCCCACAACGGCAGGAAGATGCCGAGCGCCAGGATCAGGACCATGATGCCCAGCGAAATGATCAGGATCGGTTCGATCTGCTGCGCCAGGGTTTTCAGTTCGTACTCGACTTCGCTCTGATACATGTCGGCGACTTCCTTCATCATGTCGTCCAGTGCGCCGGACTCCTCGCCGACGGCAATCATCTGCAGCACCACGGGCGTAAACACGCCCGCGGCGATCGACGTGCGCAGGATGCTTTCGCCGCGCTCGACGCCGTCCCGCATCTTTTCCACCTTGTCGGCGATGTAGGCGTTGTCCACCGTTTCCGCAACATTGGTCAAGGCCTGGATGATCGGCACCCCGCTGCGCGAGGCGAGGGCAAAGCTCGCGGCAAAGCGCGCCAACGTGGCTTTGCGGACTATCTTTCCGGCAATCGGAATTTTCAGCTTGAATCGGTCCCAGTCGTAGCGGCCCTTGCGCGTCTTGCGCCAGGCATTGAAGGCGAAAGCTGCGGTAATGATGCCCAGCAGTAGCGCATGCCACCAGTTCAGCATGAAATCCGAAAAACCGATCAGCAGCCGCGTCATGAACGGCAGTTCGGCGCCGAAACCCTTGAACACCTTGGCGAAGGCCGGGATCACAAAAATATTGACGACGACGAGGGCCAGCGCCATCGCGGCGACGACAAACGAGGGATAGCGCAGCGCCGACTTGACCTGATCCTTCATGAAACGCTCGAAGGCCAGGTGATCGAACAGGCGGATGAAGACTTCCTCCAGGCGGCCGGTCATTTCGCCGACACGCACCATGGACAGGTAGAAGGGCGAGAAAACCTTCGGGTGGCGCGCCAGCGAGAGCGACAGTTCGCGGCCGGAATCCAGGCTTTCGCGCACGTCCTGCAAGACCCCCCGCATCGCCGAGTTGGTGCTGGATTCCTGCAGGCCGGCCAGCGCGCGCATGATGGGCACTCCGGCGCGCAGCAGGGTATAAATCTGCCGCGAAAACAACAGCACATCCATGTGCTCGACTTTTTGCCGGAACACACTCCGGTTCATGCCAAGATCGTTTTCGGCCCGCTCCGGGGCGGCCGTCGTCGGCTTGATCTCCATCGGCGTGGTGCCTTTGCCGACCAGCAGGTCGGCCACGGCCCCGGCGGTCGCGCCCTCCATGATGCCCTGCACGATTTCCCCGGCGGCATTGCGGCCACGGTAGGCGAAGTTGGGCATCTGCCGGCTACTCGTCGAGCTGCGTGCTGATGCGCATCGCTTCTTCGATGGTGGTGCGGCCGCTGACCACCAGCCGCACGGCATCCCGGCGCCGGGTATTGCCGGCCATCTGCTCGCGTCCGATCTGCATGAATTCGTTGGGGTCGCCGCGATTCACCGCCTCGACCAACGCATTGTTCATGTCGAGGATCTCATACACCGCCTGGCGGCCTTGATAGCCGGTGTTGGCGCAGTGACTGCAGCCTTCGCCATGTTTGTACTCAACGCTGTCCACCCGGTCGCCCAGCTCGGCTTTCAGCCACAAATGCTCGTGCGGGCTCGGCGCGTAGGGCACCGAACAGTTCTGGCAGGTGACGCGCACCAGGCGCTGCGCCAATACCATCTGGATCGACAAAGCCACCATATAGCGCGGCACGCCCATGTCGAGCAGGCGTATCGGCGTCGATAGCGCATCGTTGGTGTGCAGGGTCGAGAGCACCAAGTGGCCGGTCATGGCTGCGCGCATGCCGATCTCGGCCGTTTCCTGGTCGCGCATTTCGCCCAGCAGGATGATGTCCGGGTCCTGGCGCAAGGCGGTGCGCAGCACGCGCGAGAAAGAGAGATCGATCTTTTCATGCACCTGCACCTGGTTGAGTCCGGGCAGACGATATTCGACCGGGTCCTCGACGGTGATGATCTTTTTTTCCGGCGTGTTGAGTTCGTTCAGCGCCGCATACAGCGTGGTGGTCTTGCCCGATCCGGTCGGCCCGGTGACCAGCACGATGCCCGACGGCCGTGCGATGGCGTGGCGAAACCGCTCGAGAATGCGCGGCGGCATGTAGAGCCGGTCGAGCTGCAGCAAGCCGGTATTCTGTGCCAGCAGACGCATGACCACGGATTCGCCGTGCTGGGTCGGCATCGACGAAATGCGGATGTCGATCGCGGTACTGCGCAGCTTGATGTTGAAACGTCCGTCCTGCGGCAGGCGTTTTTCGGATATATCCAGGCCGGACATCAGCTTCAGGCGCAACACCAGCGCCGTGGAAATCTTCGCATCGGCCTCGGTCTGCACGTGCAGCACGCCGTCGATGCGAAAGCGGATCAGCAGCGAGGCTTCCTGCGGCTCGATGTGGATGTCGGAGGCGCGCATCTTGAGCGCCTCTTCGAACACCGTATTGAGCAGCTTGACCACCGGCGCATCCTCGGCACCGGCGGTCAGGCCCAGGATGTTGCCGAACTCGGTCGACACGTCGCCCATGTCGGCCGTGAGTTCCTTTGCCAAACCGCTGATTTCGGCCGCGCGACTATAGACGCGGTCGATCGCGGACAGAAGCTGGCTCTCGGTCACCACGGCAAGGTCGATTTCGCGCTTGAGGTTGCGCGCCAGTTCGTCAAACGCGCCCAGATCGGTCGGATCGGCCATGCCGACCACCAGCATCCCGGCGCGCTCGCTCAATACCAGCGCACGATGCCGGCGCGCCTGGGCTTCGGGCAACAGCCGGATCAGTTCCGGCTGCAGGCGGAAGGTCTTGAGATCGACGAAATCCGTGCCGAGTTGACGCGCCAGGGCGATGGAAATGCCGTCTTCCGTGACAAAACCGCTGTCGACCAGAACCCGCCCCAGCTTGCGGCCCGAACGTTTCTGTTCGTCCAGCGCAAGCTTGAGCTGCTCCCCGGTCAGGAGGCTCTGCTGCACCAGCATGTCGCCAAGGCGAATCTTTTCCGGACGTGCCATCAGGCAATCTCCCTTGCGGCCTTAGAATCCCGGCCTTGATAGCTGTGATTTTGCACGAAAGTTTTTGTCCAATGAGCTGATTCTTCGGAAACCAGTGCTTTTCGGAGGTCCCTGCAAGTGTTCCATGTTGTTCTCGTGGCCCCGGAAATCCCGCCCAACACCGGGAATGTGATTCGCCTGTGCGCCAATACCGGTGCCCGGCTGCACCTGGTCGAACCGCTCGGTTTCGACCTGTCGGCAGCACAGTTGCGCCGCGCCGGCATGGATTACGCCGAACTGGTGAAGGTTTCGGTGCATCCCGACTGGGCAGCCTGCCGCTCGGCACTGGGCGCTGCCCGGCTGTTTGCGCTGACGACCAAGGGCAGCGTTCCTCACTTCAGCAAGGCCTTTCAGCCAGGCGACGTCTTCGTTTTCGGTTCGGAATCGAGCGGGCTGCCGGCCGCGGTGCTGGCCGACATCGACCCGGGCCACCGCCTGCGCCTGCCGCTGATACCGGGGAATCGCAGCCTGAATCTGTCGAACGCCGTGGCGGTCATGGTCTACGAAGCCTGGCGACAGCAGGGCTTCGCCGGCGGCGCCTAGCCTGCCGCCGGGCCGCCCCAAGGCAGGCCATCGTAGTCACTGCGAGCGCAGCGAGCCAAAGTCACCCCTTCTCGCACAGAAGAGGCTGGGGACGAGCAGTTCACTCGCTCTTCGCCTCGCGCGCCATCAGTTGTTCCACGGCGGCGCGCGGCGTGATGCGGCCGTCGAGTACAGCGGTCACCGCGCGTGTGATGGGCATATCGATGCCGAGCTCGGCGGCACGACGGGCCACTTCGCGCGCGGCGGGAACGCCTTCCGCGACATGCCCCAACTCTGCAGCGATCTCCGGCAGAGCCTTACCCTCCGCCAGGAGCAGGCCGACGCGCCGATTGCGCGAAAGCTCGCCGGTGCAGGTCAGGATCAAATCGCCCATGCCGGCCAGTCCCGTGAAGGTTTCACGTCGGGCGCCGAGCGCCTCGCCAAAACGCGTGATCTCCACCAGGCCGCGCGTGATCAGGGCGGCGCGGGCGTTGAGCCCGAGGCCGAGTCCATCGCAAATGCCGGTCGCGATGGCCAGCACGTTCTTCACCGCACCGCCGACTTCGGCGCCGATCAGATCGTGGTTGGCATAGATGCGCAGGTTGCCGCCGTGCAGGCGCTGCGCGGTGGTCTCGGCAAAGGCGGCGTCGCTCGATGCGAGGGTGATGGCGGTGGGCAGGCCGCGCGCCACTTCAAGGGCAAAACTCGGCCCGGTGAGCACGCCGCAGGCCGCATCTCCCATCACGTCGGCCACTACCTGATGCGGCAGCAATCCGCTGCCGGCTTCGAGCCCCTTGCACACCCAGAGAAATGGCAGGGCCGGTGCGTCGGCCTTGAGTTGTTCGAGCAGGAAACGCAGACCGGCCAGCGGTGCGGCGAGGATCGCCAGATCGGCGGCGGCCAGTGCAGCCCTGAAATCGGCTGTAAGCCGCAGGTTGCTGGGAAATGGGCAGTCCGGAAGATAGCGCAGGTTTTCGCGACGATGGGCCATGTCCTCGACGCGCTGCGCATCGCGCGCCCAGAGGATCACTTGATGCCGCGCGGCAAAGGCGA
>JACPUD010000103.1 GCA_016192435.1 Rhodocyclales bacterium
AACTCGCCGGCCGCGATCGGCGCCAGGAAATTCAGCGTGAAGGCCAGCGGCGTGCCGCGCCGTTCGGGATGGTCGAGCATGGCCTGCAGCATGGCGCCGGCCGTGACGCCGCCGTAGGGGCTGACCATGTTCCAGTAGTCCGCGCTGGTGCGGCCCAGCCAGCGGTCGGGCGGCTCGCGCGTCAGCGCGATGGCCGAGTCGAAGGGGTGCGGGCTCACTGAACGGCTCTCCCCCCAGCCCCCTCGCCAAGCGAGGGGGTGACAATGGTTCGCCGCGGCGCGGCTCCGGGTGATGACTGGCGCCCCTTCGGGCGGCCGTGCGGGGTGCTCATGCTCATATTTTGCGCGAACGGCCGCTCCAGTAGGCGTCCCGGATCCTGCGCTTCTGCACCTTGCCGTTGTCGTCGCGCGGCAGCGCGTCCACGATGTCGATGCGGCGCGGCACCTTGTAGCCGGCAATGCGTTCGGCCAAGGCCAGGCGCATGCTTTCCGCGTCGAGTGTGGCGCCGGTTTCGGCCACCACCTGTGCCGCCAGCGCCTCGCCGAATTCGTCGTCGGGGATGCCGACCACGGCGCAATCGGCGACGCCGGGCAGGGTGATCAGCACATGTTCGATCTCGGCCGGATAGATGTTCACGCCGCCGGAGATCACCATGTCCGCGGCGCGGTCGCAGACGAAGAGGAAGCCTTCGTCATCCACGTAGCCCATGTCGCCGACGCTGATCAGGCCCGCGCGCTCGATGGCGCGGCGCGCGGCCTCGTTGCCGTGGTAAGTGAAGTCGGAATAGGCCGGCTGTTTGACGTAGATGCTGCCGATCTCGCCGCCGGGCAGTTCCTTGCCGTTGTCGTCGAGGATGCGGATTTCCGCTCGGCCCACGGCGCGGCCCGCGCTGCCGGGCTTGCGCGCCGCGTCCTGCGGGCGCATCACGGTGATATAGCCGGTTTCGCTCGACGCATAGGCCTCGTGGATCACCGGTCCGAGCCAGTCGATCATGGCGCGCTTGACCTCCGGCGCGCAGGGTGAGCCGGTCGAGGCGACGAATTTGAGGGAAGACAGGTCGTGGCGCGAACGAAGCTCCTGCGGCAGGCGCAGCAGGCGCACGTACATCGTCGGCACCAGGTAGACGGTGTCGATGCGGTGGCGCTCGATCAGCGCCAGCGTGGCTTCGGCGTCGAACTTTTCCTCCAGCACCAACAGCGCACCCTGCAGCAGCGACTGCTGGGCGAAGGAACTCGGCGCGCTGTGATAGAGCGGCGCGGCGACCAGGCTGCGCACGCCGGGGTAGATGCCCAGCGCCTCCTTCATGACCTGAGCCGCCAGGGCCTGCTGCGCCGGCGTCGGCGGCAGGCGGCGCACGCCCTTGGGCCGGCCGGTGGTGCCCGAGGTGTAGGCCATGTGGCCGCGCGGCGTGCGCGGCGGCCCGGCGTAGGGCGCCTGCGCGGCGAGCCAGGCGTCGAAATTGGCGGATGCGGCGCCAGGGGAATCCCTGGTCCAGTGTGGGGTGGGTTGTGGGGTGGGTTGTGGGGTGCGTTGTAGGGCGGACTTTAGTCCGCCAATGGACGATGGCGGACTAAAGTCCGCCCTACGGTCCCCCACCGGGTCCGCTACACCGGGATCGACGACGATCACATGGACCATCGCCGGTATTGCATCGGCGATCTGCGCCATCAGGTCGGGCTGGATGAACAGCACCTTGGCGCCGCAGTCGTTGAGGATGAAGCCGGCTTCGTCGCGCTTGAAATGCCAGTTGATCTGGCAGTAATAGGCACCGGCGATGCGGCAGCCCTGGATGATGTCGACATAGGCCGGGTCATTTTTCAGCATCACGGCGACGGTGTCGCCATCCGCGACGCCGAGACGCGCCAGGCCGCCGGCGAGGCGCGCGGCACGGGCGTCGATATCGGCACCGGAGCGTTCGAGGGCGCCGAAGACCAGGGCCGCCGTCATGCGGCGCGGGAAAGCCTGGCGAAGCGCTGCAGGTGGAAATCGGTGTCGCCGAATGTCATTTCGATGGCGGTCAGGCGCTTGAACCAGTGGCTGAGGATCAGCTCGTCGGTCATGCCCATGCCGCCGTGCAGCTGCACCGCGTTTTGCGCGATGAAGCGGCAGGCCTGGCCGATGGTCACCTTGGCGGCCGAAAGCGTGCGCCGGCGCGCGGCGCGGTTCGGGTCGGTGCAATGCAGGGCGGCAATATAGCTCATCGAGCGCGCCTGTTCCAGGTGCAGCAGCATGTCCGCCATGCGGTGCTGCAGCGCCTGGAAGCGGCCGATGGGCTGGCCGAACTGCTGGCGCGTCTTGAGGTAGTCGGTGGTGGCGGCGACGGTCGCGTCCATGATGCCGACCGCCTCGGCGCAGAGCGCGGCGAGGCCTATGTCGAGCGCCGCCTCGATCGCCTCCAGCGTCGCATCGTGCGTGCCGGCGTCCAGTCGCATCGCCGGTGCGTTGCTCAGCACGATGTCGGCGGCGCGCTGGCCGTCGAGCGTCGGGTAGTCGCGCAGATGCACGCCTTCGGCGCCTGAGGTCACGGCGAAAAGCCCCGTCTCGCCGCGCGCGGTGCGCGCCGACACCAGCAGCAGGTCGGCGCAGCCGCCGTGGGCGACCACGGCCTTGCGCCCCGACAGGTTGCCGCCGATTTCCGTGACCGGCGCCTGGCGCGCGTCGGCATGGGCGAGCACGACAATGGCTGCGCCGGTGGCGATGGCCGGCAGCCACTCTTCCTGAAAGTTGGCGCTGGCGACACGGCGAATCAGCGCCGGCGCGATCACCGCGGCGGCCAGATAGGGTTCCAGCAGCAGGCCGGCGCCGAAGGCGCCCATCACCAGCCCGGTTTCCTGCGGCCCGTAGCCGAGCCCGCCGTAATCCTCGTCGAGGTTGAGCGCGAGCACGCCGAGGTCGGCCAGCCCTTGCCAGACCTCGCGGCTCCAGCCGGGGTCGCTGTCGCGGATGGCGCGGCGCTTTTCGAACGTGTAGTCCCTGGCGACGAAGCGCCGCACCGTGTCTTCGAGCGCGCGCTGGTCTTCGGTGAATTCAAAGTCCATGGTCCGGCCTTAGAGTCCGAGGATCATCTGCGAGATGATGTTCTTCTGTATTTCGTTGGAGCCGCCGAAGATCGACAGCTTGCGCAGGTTGCAGTAGCCGGTGCCGAGATTGGCGGCATAGTCGGGGCCGATGTCGGCCTGTTTGAAGGGCAGGGCATAGGCACCGACGGCCTGCATCATCAGTTCGGTGATGGCCTGCTGGATCTCGGTGCCCTTGATCTTGAGGATAGAGGCCTCCGGGCCCGGCGCCTTCTTCTCGCGCCCGGCCGCGCTTTCAGCCGCCAATACGCGCAGGTTGGTGATTTCCAGCGCCATCAGGTCGATCTCGACCTGGGCCACACGCGCCGCGAACAGGGGATCGTCGAGCCGGCCCTCGGCCGCGGCGATGCGCTTCAGGCGCGCCAGTTCGCGCTTGGCGATGCCGATTCCGGCGATGTTGGTGCGTTCGTGGCCGAGCAGGAACTTGGCGTAGGTCCAGCCCCTGTTCTCCTCGCCGATCAGGTTCGCCGCCGGCACTTTTACGTCTTCGAGCCAGACTTCATTGACTTCGTGCGCGCCGTCGAGGGTGATGATCGGCCGTACCGTGACGCCGGGAGACTTCATGTCGATCAGCAGGAAGGAAATGCCGTTCTGCTTTTTCGCCGCGGGATCGGTGCGCACCAGGCAGAAGATCCAGTCGGCGTACTGGCCGAGCGTGGTCCAGGTCTTCTGGCCATTGACGACGTAGAAGTCACCGTTCCGCACGGCACGGGTCTTGACCGACGCCAGGTCGGAGCCCGCGCCGGGCTCGGAATAGCCCTGGCACCACCATTCCTCGCCGGCCATGATCTTGGGCAGGAAGCGTTGCTGCTGTTGCGGTGTGCCGAAGGCCATCAGCACCGGCGCGATCATCTTGAGGCCGAAGGAAATCAGGCGCGGCGCACCGGCAGCGGCGCATTCCTCCTCGAAGATGTATTGCTCGGCCGGCGTCCAGCCGGGGCCGCCGAATTCCCTGGGCCAGCCGGGTCCGCCCCAGCCGCGCTGATGCAGGATGCGTTGCCAGAGTATGTGGTCGTCGCGATTCAAATGCACGCCGTTCATCACCTTGTCGCGGATGTGGGCGGGCAATTTTTCGCCGACGAAATTGCGGACTTCGGCGCGGAAGGCGCTTTCTTCGAGAGTGAAATTCAGATCCATGGCCCGGCCTTTTCCCTCAAGGCGGCGAGCGGCGCGCTGGCGCGGGCGAATTGGCGGAGTTCGGCGTCCATCAGGTGGTTTCTTGAGAGGTCTGCATAGCAGAACGACGTTCTGTTTAATATGGCAACATGCGGATTCTTCCTCCGAGCGCAAAAAAAGTCAATGACTCCCATCAATCTAGTTGCTTATGCCATGGGGCCGGGGCTGCGCAGCATGCCGGCGGGCCCGGAACGGCTTGACGCTGCTTTGAAGGCTGTGCCACTATCCGGAACAGAATACTGAAAGCGGAGCTGCCGATTCACCATCATGAGTGCCGAAACCGATGCCCGGCAGCGAGAAGTTGCGGCCATGTTCGACCGCCACGGCCCGGCCTACCGCTGGTGGGCCGTGCTGACCGTCATGCTCGGCACGGTCTCGGCCATCATGGAAGCCACGGTGGTCAATGTCGCGCTGCCGGAAATAATCCGCGTGTTTCATGTCGGCCACGACCAGGTGCAACTGCTGTCCACCGGTTTTCTCGCCGCCACCACCGCCTCGATGCTGCTCGCCGCCTGGGCCATGCAGCGCTTCGGCGTGCGCCGTACTTTCATGGGCGCGCTGATGCTGCTGGTCATGTTTTCGGTGGCGGCGACGCTGACCGATCGCTTTGAACTGCTGGCGCTGTGCCGCGTCGGCCAGGGCAGCATCGCCGGCCTGATCCAGCCGTTGGCCATGGTGGTCATCATCGACGTCTTCCCGCCCGAGGAACGCGGCCGGGCGATGGGCGCCTATGGCCTCGGCATCGTGCTGTCGCCCGCCGTGGGGCCGGTGGCGGGCGGCCTGCTGGTCGATCACTTCGGCTGGCGCGCGGTGTTCCTGGTGACGGTGCCGCTGTGTCTCGCGGCGCTTGCTCTGGCGCCACGCTATGTCGTCGCCGGGCGGCCGCTGGCCGGGGCGCGCAAGCGGCCCTTCGATGCGATCGGACTGTTGCTGGTGGTGGCCGCGCTGTGCAGCCTGCTCGGCGGTCTGGCGGCACTGATCCGCCAGCCGCTGGCGGGCGCCGCCTTCGCTGCATTGGGCATCGCGCTGGCGCTGGCCTTCGTGGTCTGGGAACGCAGCACCCTGCATCCGCTGCTGGATTTCCGCATTTTCCGCGAGGCGGGTTTCGGCGCCGCCGTGCTGGTGGCACTGGCCTATGGCGTCGGCATCTACGGCTCGACCTACCTGGCGCCGATTTTCGCCCAGATCGGCGCCGGCTTCTCGGCCTACGAGGCCGGCCTGATGCTGGTGCCGGGCGGCATCGTGCTGGCCCTGGTGCTGATGCAGGCCGGGCGCCTGGCCGACCGCTTTCCCTCGAACCGGGTGGCGATGGCGGGGCTGGCCTGCTTTTCCGTCTCCGCGATCCTGATGGGATTTTCGTCGGCGGCCACCGGCTTCTGGCTGCTGGCGCTGTGGGTCGCCATCGGCCGCGTCGGCCTCGGCCTGATCATTCCCGGCCTGAACGCCGGCGCCTTGCGGCTGCTGCCCTACGGCACCGAAGCGGCGGGATCGGCCTCGATCAACTTCTTTCGCCAACTCGGCGGCGCGCTGGGCGTCACGCTGCTGGCGCTGTTCCTCGAAGGCCGCGAGCGCCAGTTGAACGCCCAGCACGGCCTGCGACCGATGCAGGAGGGATTCTTTCTGATCGCCTTCGTCTACTGCCTGGCCCTGATTCCGGCCTGGCTGATGACCGGCCGCGCCGCCAGCCCCAATTCCGTCCAGGAGTAGCCATGTCCCTGCCCAAAGTCCTGCAAGACAATCTCGCCCTGCCGGTGATCGGCGCGCCGATGTTCATCGTCTCCCAGCCGCCGCTGGTGCTGGCGCAATGCCTGGCCGGCATCGTCGGTTCCTTCCCGGCGCTCAACGCGCGGCCCAAGGAACTGCTCGATGAATGGCTGACCACGATCACGGCGCAGCTCGATGCGGCGCGGCGCGCCGAGCCGGCGCGGAAGATCGCGCCCTTCGCCGTGAACCAGATCGTGCACCACTCCAACGACCGTCTCGACCACGACGTCGCGCTCTGCGTCAAGCACCGGGTGCCGATGATCATCACCAGCCTGCGCGCGCCGGGCGAGGTGGTCAAGGAAGTGCATGCCTACGGCGGCATCGTGTTCCACGACGTGATCAGCGTGCGCCACGCACAAAAGGCGCTGGAGGCCGGCGTCGATGGCCTGATCCTGGTGGCGGCCGGCGCCGGCGGGCACGCCGGCATGCTGAGTCCCTTCGCGCTGGTATCCGAGGTGCGGCGCTTCTGGGACGGACCGATCGCGCTGTCCGGCGCCATGACGCGCGGCGAGCAGGTGCTCGCGGCGCAGGCGATGGGCGCCGATCTGGCCTACATCGGCACGCGCTTCATCGCGACGCCGGAAGCCAACGCGGTCGATGGCTATAAGCGGATGATTCTCGAAAGCAGCGCGGCGGACGTCGTCTATACTCCCTGCTTCACCGGCGTGCATGGCAATTACCTGCGCCCGAGCATCACGGCGCAGGGGCTCGATCCCGACAATCTGCCGCTGCGCGACAAGACTAGCATGAGCTTCGGCTCCGACCGCACCAAGGCCTGGCGCGACATCTGGGGCGTCGGCCAGGGCATAGGTTCGATCGACGAGATTCTTCCCGTGAATGAAGTGGTGGCGCGGCTCGGACGCGAGTACCGGGCCGCCCGAGAAGCGCTGTGCGCGCTGAAGGACTGACATGAGCAAACAGAACCAGGATGCCGCCGTTGCGGAAAAGTCCGCCGGCAAGGAGGATCGCCATTTCGTCACCGCGCTGGCGCGCGGACTGTCGGTGCTTTCCTGCTTCAGCTCGGGCGAGAAGATGCTGGGCAATCTGGACATCGCCAAGCGCTGCAAGCTGCCCAAATCCACCGTTTCGCGCCTGACCTACACGCTGACCAAGCTCGGCTACCTGGTCTTCGTCGAGGAGACCGGCAAGTACCGCCTCGGCACCTCGACCCTGGCGCTGGGCAGCGCGATGCTGGCGCGGCTGGACGTGCGCGACCTGTCGCGGCCGCTGATGCAGGAACTCGCCGACTTCTCCAAGGCCATGGTGTCGCTGGGCAGCCGCGATCGCCTGTCGATGATCTACGTCGGCAATGCGCGCAGCACCGCGGCGCTGACGCTTTCGCTCGACATTGGTTCGCGCATCCCGATCGCCACCACGGCGATGGGCCGCGCCTATCTGGCGATCATTCCCGAGCGCGAACGCGAGGACATCATGGAACGCGTCAAGGAACTCGACGAGGTGGCCTGGCCGGCGATCCGCGACGGCATCGAACGCGCGCTGCGGGAGTACCGCGAAACCGGCTGCGTCAGCTCCTTCGGCGAATGGCAGTCCGATGTCAATGCCATCGCCGTGCCGCTGCGCCCCGGCGGCGGCTTGCCGCCGATGGCGATCAACTGCGGCGGCCCGGCGTTCACGCTGTCGAAGGAATTCCTGCTCGGCGAAGTGCGTCCGCGCCTGCTGATCCTGGTGAAGCAGCTGGAAGCCTCGCTGGGGCTGCGCGGCTAGCGGCCGTGCCGGTTCAGTAGGCCGCCGGCGGGAGCGGTGAGGTCAGGCTGAGCGCGGAATTGAGGAAGTGGAACAGGATCGTCGGCGGCTTCCATCCCGCTGCCGGGCGCAATACCTTTCTTACCGAGTCGTTGACCTGGACTTCGACGCGATAGCTGTCCGGAAAACTTCGGTCCCAGCGCGGCAGTATCTTTTTGATGTACTCGAATTCATGGTCCTCGCGGATGATGATGCCCATGGTTTCCAGCAGGCTCAGCTTCGGCCAGTGCTCGCCGCCGGGGCGGCCGTAGGTGACGATGTCCATGAAGCGGGTGAAGTCCCGGTAGTAGGCGTCGGTGGGCTCGATCAGCTTGCCGTTCGAGTAGATGGCGTCCATGAAATAGGTGATCGTGCGGTTTTGCGGCGGTTTCCTGGACCACTGCAGAATGATGTCGTGCAGCGCGGTCGACATGCACAGTTCGAGATGGCCGCCGACGATGTACAGATGCGCGGGAGCGACGTCGAAGCTGATTTCGCCGCCGGCGGAAAATACCCAATAGTCCGGATTGCAGTCGGCCATGAAGTAATACTCGTCCGGCGTGTCGTCCTGCAGGTAGATGACCGGAATCTTCTTGCCCTTGGCGAATTTGACCGCTTCATCGACGCCGCGCTTGGTCGAGAACCTGGCGTCGTAAGTTGCCGACTGATGCACCACGATCATCACCGAGTCGCCGTTCAGTTTCACCTGCTCCGGCTTGGTCAGTTCGTGCTGGCGGCAGGCCGACCAGGACAGCGACGCATAGCTCGCGAGCAGGAAAAACAATAAATTCTTCATGGACATGAGAACCCGAGCCGGCGATGCGGAACCGCGCCATAAAATGCGAAGGGGGTATTCTATACATTGCTCGCCAGACATTCCGCGCTGCTTGGCCAAGGGCATTGCGGCGCGGGCAAACCAGACATCGAACGGAGGTTTCCAATGAGCACGGCACTGCTGATCATCGACATACAGAACGATTACTTTCCGGGCGGCGCCATGGAACTGGTGGGCAGCACGGAAGCCGGCGCCCAAGCCGGCAAGTTGCTCGCGGCCTTCCGTGGCAAGGGCTTGCCGGTGATCCACGTCCAGCACATTTCGACGCGCCCCGGCGCCAGCTTTTTCGTGCCCGATACCAAAGGCGTTGAAATTCACGCGTCGGTGGCGCCCCAGGCGGGCGAAACCATCATCCAGAAGAACTTCCCGAACAGCTTCCGCGACACGCCCCTGCTGCAGCACCTGCGTGAGAGGGACATCACCCGTCTGGTCGTTGCCGGCATGATGACCCAGATGTGTATCGACACTACCGTGCGCGCCGCCGCCGACCTCGGCTTTGCCTGCTCCCTCGCCCACGACGCCTGCGCCACCCGGGATCTTTCCTTCGGCGGCGTGACCGTCCCCGCCGCCAGCGTGCAAGCCGCCTTCCTCGCCGCCCTCAACGGACTGTTCGCCAAAGTGCAGTCCGCCGATGAACTGTGTCTGGCATTCGGCCGGGAGTCGGTGGCGTAACCACCCGGCGCGCTGGCGTATCCTGTCGGCCATGAGGATATCCGGACTCAACAAGCCCTTCGCCATGATCCGCGAGTTTCACCTCGCCGACTGGTTCACGCTGGGCAACGCGGTCTGCGGCATGGGGGCATTGTTTTCGGTCATGACCTACCTGCAGGTGGACGAGGTCATGCATATCTACTTCGCCTGCGGCATGGTGCTCGCTGCCGTTGTCTTCGATGTCCTCGATGGGCGGATCGCGCGCTGGCGGCAGCAGACGTCCGCCATGGGGCGCGAACTCGATTCCCTGGCTGACGTAATTTCCTTCGGCGTGGCGCCTGCCGCGATTGCCTACGGTTGCGGCATGCAGGGTCTGTACGACCGGATCATCCTGGTCTATTTTGTCGCCTGCGGCGTATCGCGCCTGGCGCGCTACAACATCACGGCCGAAGCGTTGTCGGAAGGCGGCAGCAAGGTGAAGTACTTCGAAGGCACGCCGATTCCGACCTCGCTGCTGCTGGTGCTGTTGATGTTCGTCGCAGCGACGCAGGGTGCATTGCGTGAGTCCCTCTGGTTCGGCGAGTTGAAGCTGGCCGGCTTCAGCCTGCATCCGCTGGTCCTGGTTTTCGCGGTTTCCGGTTCGCTGATGGTCAGTCGCATCCGCTTCCCGAAGTTCTGAGTCGGCGTCCACCTTGGGCGGCCTAATGCATTCCGAACATTTCTTCCACAGCAGAAAGGTCCCGCGCCATGAAGAAAATTGCGATTGTTGCCTTGTCTTTGTCACTGATGCCGATGGCGAGTCATGGGCAGGTCGAAGTCAAGGAGATCGCCACGCGCCCGGGCGTTACCTTGCGCTTTGTCTACGCAAAGGCGGACAATCCGGTCGCCAGCGCCGTGCTGTTCCAGGGCGGTCCCGGTGCCATCGGAATCTTCCCCAATGGCTCGATGCGTGTCGAAGGCTTCCTTTCGGGCGGCGCTCACAGGTTCACCCAGAACGGCATCAGCGTCGTGATCCCCGATGTTCCATCGGACCGGCGCACCCTCGACGAGTTTCGAGATACGCCCGAGCATGCGCAGGACAATGCCGCATTGATCGTATTTCTCCGAGAGCAATCGAAGATTCCCGTCTGGGCGGTCGGCATCAGCAACGGTTCGCTGTCGGCTGCAGCGGCGGCGACCCACCTGAAGGAGAAGGGGCCGGACGGACTGGTGCTCACCTCCTCGGTTACCAGTGCCCCGGTGGTGGCAGCGCATTCCGTCCTGCTGGCGCCCCTGCACGAAGTCAAAGTGCCGGTACTGCTGGTTCACCACAAGCAGGATGGCTGCAGGGTCACGCCCTACGATGCGATGCCGGCACTCATGGCCGCGCTCAAGTCGGCGAAAAAAGTTGAGCTGATTTCCGAGGAAGGCGGCTCGGCGACCGGCAATCCCTGCCACACCGGCTACCATCAGTTCCTCGGGGTCGAAGCGGCCGTCACCAAGGACATTGCCGAGTGGATCAAGCGCTACCAGGCCGAAGCCGCACGCTGACATGGTGCTTAGCGGCGGCGAGCCGCAGGCACGATCGTAACCAACGGAGTCCCCATGCCCCACGACCACAGCTACGCCACCCGCACCGAATGGACCGGCAACCTGGGTCAGGGTACCGCCGGCTACCGCGCCTATTCCCGCCAGCACGTGATTTCGGCGCCGGGCAAGCCGGAACTGCCCGGTTCGTCCGACGCGGCCTTCCGCGGCGACGCGTCGCGCTGGAATCCCGAGGATCTGCTGCTCGCCTCGCTGTCGTCCTGCCACATGCTGTGGTACCTGCATCTGTGCGCCGAGGCGCAGATCCTGGTGCTGGCCTACCACGACGATGCGCAGGGCACGATGGTCGAGGATGCCGGCGGCGGGCGCTTTACCGAGGCGGTGCTGAGGCCGGTGGCGACGCTGGCGGCGGGCGCCGACGCGGCGCGGGCGACGGCGCTGCACGAAGAGGCGCATCGCCAGTGCTTCATCGCCAATTCGGTGAATTTTCCGGTGCGCGTCGAGCCGACCGTGCTGGTCGCGGACTGATCGGCCGGGGCGGGTCGCCGCGAAGCCGGAGCCAGCCTGCGCATGAGCGAACGCGTCGCGGCCGACCTCATCGTTCTCCTGCATCTGGCCTTCATCCTGTTTGTCGGCCTTGGCGCCCTGCTGTCGCTGCGCTGGAAGGCGGCCGCGTGGCTGCACCTGCCCGCGCTCGCCTGGGGCGTGACGATCGAGTTCACCCACGGCATCTGTCCGCTGACGCCGCTTGAGCAGCGGCTGCGGCTTGCGGCGGGAGACGCTGGCTACTCGGGCAGCTTCATTCAGCACTATCTGCTGCCGCTGATCTATCCCGCCGGGCTCGACGCCCGGTCCCAGTATGCAATCGGCGTCGCGGCGATCGTCGTCAATCTGGCCGTGTACGCCTGGGTGCTGCTGCGTCGCCCGCGTCGCGGACCCGGCAAGCCGCAGGGCCGCCGGCTTTGACCCGCCGGCGATCGCGTAGTAGGCTTGCCTGCAGTCGCTCACCCGCGGTGCGGAGGGGCGGGAAACGGGGCCTACAATAAAACCGGCCGGCGGCAGCGGGCAAGATGCCAGCCGGGCAAGAGGAGATTGAAATTGCATATCATCGAGTGGACCAGCGACTTCGCGCTTGGTATCGACGAGATCGACGAACAGCATCGCGCCCTGGTGGGCATGATCAATGCACTCGATTCGAGCACACACGAGAAATACAGTCCGGAAAAAATGCGCAAGCTGCTGGCTGAACTCAGCGACTACGTGCGCGACCATTTCGGCTTCGAGGAACGCCTGATGGCCGGCGGTGGCTGCACCCAGGAGTTCGTCGCGCGGCATTGCGGCGAGCACGCCTATTTCCGCAGCGTGCTGCGCGACCTGACCGCTGACTTCGAAAGCGGGCGGCGCAGCATCACCGTGCCCCTGATCGAATACCTGGTGCATTGGCTGCTGCATCACATCGCGGTGGTCGACCGGGCGATGGCGCACCAGCTCAATGCCACGGAACCCGAATTCGGCGCTCGCGTGGCGGCGGCGCTGATGCAGGATGTCACCGACGACCTGACCGAATCGGAGCGGCACCTGCTCGCCGAACTGCGCCGCGCCAATGACCAGGTCGAACAGCAGGTGCAGGAACGCACGCGGGCCTTGAGCGAGAAGAACCGCCAGTTGGAGGCGGAACTGCGCGAGCTGAAGGCGCAGGTCGCGCGACTCAGCGCGCAGCAGGTCGCGGGCGGCTAGGCTTTTTCGGCAGGGCCGCCTTCCTGAAGAAACTCGCGGATCGCGGCGCTGACCTGCCGCGGCTGCTCGTGGATCACCCAGTGGCTGCCTTCCGGGATGCGTTTGATGCGCAGGTCGGGCACGACTTCTTCGAGGCCGTCGAGCAGCACGGTGCCCAGCGCCGTATCGGCTTCGCCCCAGATCACCAGCGTCGGCACCCGCACCGTGAGCGCCGCGGCATCGAGCGTGAGCGCCGCGGCACCGGGATCTTCGGGCGTCGGCGGATAGAGCGGCGAGGCGCGGTAGAGGTTCAGCGCGCACGTCAGCGCGCCGGGCTGCGACCAGGCCTCGCGGTACAGCGGAATTTCCTCGTCCGTCAGCGCGCAACGGCCGTCGGCGGTGCGGTTGAACATCTTCAGCAGGCGCTCGTAGTTGTTTTCCATCAGCACGCGCTCGGCCTTGGCGTGGCGCAGCAGCAGCATGTAGTGGCTGGCTTGCTGCTGCACCGGGTCGTGCGCCAGGGCGCGGGCGAAGGGCACGGTGTGCGGCGCGTTGATGATCACCAGTTTTTTCACGTACTGCGGGTAGGCGGCGGCGCAGGTCCAGGCGATCGCGCCGCCCCAGTCGTGGGCGACCAGGATGCAGGACTTGTCTTCCCTGCCGGCCTGCAGGTGCTCAATCAATTGCTTCAGGTCTTCCAGCAGCGGCTTGTGGCGGTAAGCGGTGACGCCTTCGGGCTTGTCGGAAAGATTGTGGCCGCGCAGGTCGAATGCGACGGCGCGGTGGTCCCTGCCGAATTCTTCGAGCTGGCTTTTCCACGCATACCAGAACTCGGGAAAGCCGTGGATGAAGAGCATCAGCGGGGCGTCGGCGGCGCCCTCGGCTACGCAGTGCAGGCGAATGCCATTGACCGGCGCGAAAAAGTGTTCCATCAGTCCTTGAACAGCGGGTCGCGCTTTTGCATGGCGGCCGCGCCGGCTTCGAACAGGTCCTTCGACATCAGCATCGCGGCGTTCCAGGTGGCGATGTAGTTGAGGCCGTCGGCCACGCTATGGTCGCGGCCGTAGGTGATCATTTCCTTGCAGCCGCGGATTGCCAGCGGCGACTTGGCGGCGATGGTCCGCGCGATTTCCATGACGCCGGTCTGAAGCGCCTCGGGCGTTTCATAGCAGCGGTTGACCAGATGCATCTGCTGCGCTTCGGCGCCTTCGACGCGGCGCCCGGTATAGGCCAGTTCGCGCTCCATGCCTTCGCCGATCAGGCGCGGCAGGCGCTGCAGGGTGCCGACGTCGGCGGTCATGCCGACGTCGATTTCCTTGACCGAAAACCACGCGTTGGCCGAGCAGTAGCGCATGTCGCAGGCGGTCACGAGGTCGATGCCGCCGCCGATGCAGGCGCCGTGAATGGCGGCCAGCACGGGTTTGCGGCAGCGCTCGATGGACGTCAGCGTGTCCTGCAGGCGCAGGATCAGGCGGCGCAGCTTTTCGCGCTTGCGGCCCTCGTCGTCGTCCTCGATCTTGGCGCCGAGACTCATCAGGAGCGAGAGGTCTATCCCTGACGTGAAATACTTGCCGCGCCCGGTGAGCACACCGACCCGGGCCTCGGGCGTTTCATCCAGCCATTGCATGGCCTGCTCGATCTCGTACCACATCGGTTCGCTCATGGCATTGGCCTTGTCCGGCCGGTTCAGCGCGATGGTGGCCACATTGGCGTCGAGGCTGACTTCGAGAGTGCTGAATTCCATGGAGCGTCCTTTCAGAGTTCGGCGGGTGCTACGAAGATGTCGCGCAGTTCGCGCTTGAGTATCTTGCCGATGGCGCTGCGCGGCAGGCTGTCGACGATGACGACGGCGGCCAGGCGCTGGGTCTTGCCCAGGCGCTGGTTGGCCCAATCCCTGATCGGGATCGCCGCATCGCCAGCGCCAACTCTTGTGACGACGAAGGCCACCGGCGT
>JACPUD010000102.1 GCA_016192435.1 Rhodocyclales bacterium
AAGACGCGCCAGTGTCAGTTCCAGCGCGCGGAACAACTTGGCGATCAGATTGGCGCGCTCGACCAGATAGCCCATGAATACAAACAGGGGAACCGAAATCAGCACGTCGTTGGACATCACCGAGTAGGCGCGCTGCACCATTAGATCGAGCGTCTGGCGTTGGGCCAGATCCGGATTACCGCTGCGATAGGCCAGCCAGGCGAAGAACACGCCCATGCCCATCAGCGTGAACGCGGTGGGGAAGCCGAGCATGATCGCCACCACGACCAGAGAAAGCATCAGCAGGCCGATATGGCCGTTCTGCATGTTGCTCCAGGGCATGAAGATCACCGTGACGGTCAGGATCGCCGCCATCAGCGAGAAGCCGAACCAGAGTTCCTTCCTGATCTTCATTTGGCCGCTCCCGCGTGCCCCTGTTGCTCCTGTTCCTGGGCAAGCACGAACTTGTCGAGGGCGGCGATGTCCTCATCCTTGACCTGCACCATTTCCTTGAGTTTCGCAACGTCGACTTCCTCGACGTCCTGCTCGCGCGATGGCCACTCGCCGTCGCGGATGCAGATGATGCAGCGGATGATCTCGACCACTCCCTGCAGCAGCAGGAAGGCGCCGGCCACGGGCAGCACGGTCTTGAACGGGTAGACCGGCGGGCCGTCGGCGGTGACGTTCGAATGCTCGTTGATGGCCCAGGCCTCTGCGGCGTAGTTGTAGCCGGCCCAGGCGAGGGCAAACACGCCGGGAATGAAAAACAGGAAGTACAGCAGCAGATCCAGGCTGGCCTGGACCCGCGGCGAAAAGAAACCGTAAAGCACGTCGCCGCGTACGTGGCCGTTCTTGGACAGCGTATAGGCGCCGGCCATCATGAACACGGTGCCGTACATCATGATCATGACGTCGAAGGCCCAGGGGTGCGGGTTGTCGAAGGCATAACGCGAGACAACCTCCCAGGTGATCATGAAAGTAAGCGACACGATCAGCCACGAAAACGCCTGGCCGATAAAGGTGCTGATCCGGTCGATGGTCAGCAGCATTTTCTGCATTTGCATATCTAGACCTGCTGAAAAAAATCAACCATCCGGTGCGGGCCCGGATGGTTGATGTACATCATTGAATAATGCGAAACCCTTAGCCCTTCTTGGGCGCCGCCTTCTTGGCTCCGAAGAAATGGCTGACGGCCATGCGCCGGCTGACGTAGGTATCCTGGTCCCATTTCACCGCGCGCTCGGCAAATGCCCTTTGCGAGGCGGCGATTTCCTTGAACAGGGGATTTTCCGCCGACTTCTTGGCCATGATGTCCGACCATAGCGTGAGCTGCTTCTGCAGCACCGCATCCGGAGTCTTGTAGAACTTGACCTTGTCCTTGGTCTGCAGCTCGATGTAGTCCTTGGAATAGCGGTCGATCGCCTTCCATGACATGTCGGCCGACGCCGCTTCCACTGCACCGGCAATAATCGCCCTCATCTTCGCCGGCAGCGCGTCGTACTTCGGCTTGTTGAACATGATCTCGAAGGTCTCGGCGCTCTGGTGGTAGCTCTGCAGCATGCAGACCTTGGACACGTCGGCGAAGCCGAGCAGGCGGTCGGAGGTGGCGTTGTTGAACTCGGCCGCATCGAGCAGGCCGCGGTCCATGGCCGGCACGATTTCGCCGCCAGGCAGCGCATTCACCGCGGCGCCCATGGCCGTGAACAGGTCGATCGCCAGGCCGTTGGTACGGAACTTGAGGCCCTTGAAGTCTTCCGGCTTGGTGACCGGCTTCTTGAACCAGCCCAGAGGCTGCGTCGCCATCGGGCCGTAGAGGAAGGACTGCACCGTGGTGATGCCGATCGAGGCATACAGCTTGGCCAGCAGCTCGGCGCCGCCGCCGTACTTGTGCCAGGCCAGCAGCATGTTGGCGTCCATGCCGAAGGCCGGACCGGAGTTCCACAGCGCCAGCGCGTTCTGCTTGCCGTAGTGGTAACCCAGCACGCCGTGGCCGCCGTCAAGCGTGCCCTTCGACACGGCTTCGAGCAGACCGAAGGCGGGAACCACCGCACCGGCCGGCAGCACTTCGATCTTGAGGTCGCCGCCGGTCATGTCGTTGACCTTCTTGGCAAAGTCCAGCGCGTATTCGTGGAATATATCCTTGGCCGGCCAGGTGCTCTGCCAGCGCATGCTGATCGGCCCGGCCTGGGCCGCGGCGATCATCGGGAAACCCGCTGCTACGGCACCCACTGTGCCGGTGGCGGCAGCAGCGAGAAATTTGCGGCGGGACGGTTTTTGCTCGGTCTGCTTGGTGTCGGACATAGTCTCCTCCTGGGAAAATTTGAGATTTGGCAGCCGCCGGGCTGTTGCCGCGGCGATCTGCGATCCTGTTTTTGAACCATCGGTGCTGCGACTGACGAAGGCACTTTACCAGAAACAGAATTTGTCTGACAATAGGACAACTATTAATATTTATCCATGCCAGTCACCCCTCCACCCGCCACGGAACTGAGCACCGAACTGAGCCGCATCGCTCGGCCCTTGCGCCTGTCCGAAGAAGTTTCCGGTGATCTGCAGCGCCGTATCGCGCGCGGCGAACTGAAACCGGGAGACCGGCTACCGACCGAAAAGGCGCTGGGCGACGCCTTTGGCGTCAGTCGCGCCGTGGTACGCGAAGCGATTGCACGGCTCAAGGCCGATGGTCTGATCGAAACCCGTCAGGGCTCGGGTGCCTTTGTCGTCGAGGCGCCCAAAACCATCAACCTGCGCTTCTGGCAGGGCGCTGGACCGGAACTCGACGAGTTGCGCGACATCTTCGAACTGCGGGCCATGGTCGAAGGGGCCGTGGCCGAATTGGCGGCGCAGCGCCGCGATGAAAGCGACCTGAAGACCATGGCCGAACATCTGCAGGCGATGGACGAAGCCATGGCCGCCGGCCGCGACGGAACGGAAGCGGACGACAATTTTCACATCGCGCTGGCCAGGGCGACGCACAACGCCTACATCAGCCAGCTGGTGGAATTCCTTGGGCGCCATTTTTCCGATTCGCGCAAGCTCTCCTGGCAGGGAACGCGCCGCGAACTGGCTCACCCGCACGAAGCCCAGAACGAGCATCGCGCCCTGTTCGACGCCATTTCGCAGGGCGACGCCGAAGCGGCGCGCCGTTGCGCACAGGAGCATCTGCGCGGCACCGCCGGCCGCTTCGGCATCAGACTGGCACTCGATCTCGACAGAAGCCCGCCAATGCCGGATAAACCCCGTCGCAAACGCTAAACTGTCGGTCCTATCCATCCCCGCATAGCCACCTCCCCACCTCCATGCTCGATATTTCGACCGCCGCATTCTGGATCGCCGTACTGCAAATCATCCTGATCGACATCCTGCTCGGCGGCGATAATGCCGTAGTCATCGCGCTGGCCTGTCGCAAACTGCCCGACGAGCAGCGCAAGAAAGGTATTTTCTGGGGCGTCGCGGGCGCCATCGGCCTGCGCATCGTGCTGATCTTCTTCGCCCTGCAACTTTTGGCCGTGCCCTGGCTCAAGATCGTCGGCGCCCTGCTGCTGTTCTGGATCGGCGTCAAGCTGTTGCTGCCCGAAGACGAAGGGCATGGCGAGGTCGCCGCATCGACCTCGCTGGCCGGCGCGATCAAGACCATCATCGTCGCCGACGCGGTGATGAGCCTGGACAACGTCATCGCCGTGGCCGGCGCCGCCAACGGCAGCATGCTGTTGGTGGTGTTCGGCATCCTGGTCTCGATCCCGATCGTGGTCTGGGGCAGCCAGCTGGTGCTGAAGCTGATGGACCGCTATCCCGTGGTGATCACGGCCGGCGGCGCCCTGCTCGGCTGGATCGGCGGCGGCATGATGGTCAGCGACCCGGCGCTGCCGGCCGGACTGCTCGACGGCATACCTTATGTCAAAACGATTGCGTCGACGCTCGGCGCCGCGCTGGTGGTCGCCATCGGCAAGTGGCTGTCACTGCGCGCCACGCCGCGCGCCGCTGTCGAACTCACCACCGAGGATAAGAAATCATGACCCAAAAATGGCTGGTACCGATCGACGGCTCCGAGACCGCATTGCACTCGATCGACTGGATCATCAAGCACGCCGCGGATTGTCGCGAGTCGCCGCAGATTCTGCTGATCAACGTCCAGGTGACGCTGTCCAACGATATCGGCCGCTTCATCAACGCCGACACGCTGCGCGAGTTTCACCTTGAAACCGGCATGGCGGCGCTCGCCGCGGCGCGCGACCGGCTGACTGCAGCCGGTCTCGCCCCCGAACTGCACGTCCTGGTGGGCGACCCGGCATCGGCCATCACGGAATTTGCCGACAGCCACGGCTGCAGCCAGATTCTGATCGGCACCCACGGCAACAGCGGCCTCACCGGCACCCTGCTCGGTTCAGTGGCGATGAAGTTGGTCCATCACGCGCACATTCCGGTGCTGCTGATCCGCTGAGCCCGCAGCGCGCCTAGAACAGCTTCATCGCCATGGCGCCCGCGCACACGGCGACGATCGACACATACCTGACCCGGGTTACGGGTTCCTTCAGAATGGCGGCGGCAAAGATCACGGCAAACACCACCGAGGTCTCGCGCAGCGCCGCGACCAGCGCAATCGGCGCGCGCGTCATGGCCCACAGCGCCAGTCCGTAGGAGGCCAGCGTGCAGGCGCCGCCGAGCAAACCCCGGTGCCAGCCGCGGCGGATGCGTTGAACAATTTCCCGCCCCTGGCCCGCGGCGGCGATCGCCAACAGCAACGGACCCGTCAGCAGGAACATCCAGCCGGTGTAACTGAAGGCATGCCCCGACAGTCGCGCGCCCTGGCCGTCGACCAGGGTATAGACCACGATCACGCCGGCATTGGTCAGCGCAAACGCGGCGGGTGCGATGCGGAACGTCCCCGACCGCAGGGAATCCCCGGCGAGCACCAGCACGCCGCACGAGATCAGCAGGACCCCGGCCCAGCCGCCTGCGGCAGGCGATTCGTTGAGCAACAGCAGCCCGGCTACGGCGGTGAACGCCGGCGCGGAACCGCGCATCAGCGGATAGACGAAACTCAGTTCGCCGCCCCGATAGGAAACCGCGACCAGGGCGAAATAGGCGACGTGGATCACCACCGAGGCCGCGAGATAAGGCCAGCTTTCGACGGCGGGAAACGGCATCAGGGGCAGCAGGAGCGCAGCCCATACCCCGGCGCCAACGACGATCATCACGGTATCCAGGAACTTGTCCGCAGAGGCGCGAACCAGCGCGTTCCACGCCGCATGCAGCGCTGCCGCGAACAACACGATTGCCATCACCTCGAGCGACATGCACTGCCTTCCGTCCCGTGGCGCCCGACCGGACCGGCCAGCGCCGACTTTCTGCTGTTCCTGAGCCGCCGCAGGCGGCCTAACTTAGTAGCCCCCTTCCACGGGAAGGGGGATGGGGGATGGTGCATCAAGCCCCACCAATCGTAAAGCGATTGGTGGGAAGTCCGCCGATAAGCCGGGTTCTGTCGTGGGCAACCATTCCTCTGGGACCGCCGTTACCGACGGCCTCTAGCAGCCTACCCGGGAGCGACGCGGGCCACGCCAATGCTCCCCTATTTGGCCTTGCCCCGAATGAGGTTTGCCGTGCCGTTTCTGTTACCAGAAACGCGGTGGGCTCTTACCCCACCATTTCACCCTTACCGGTTCTTGCGAACTTAGGCGGTATCTTTCTGTTGCACTGTCTGTCGCCTTGGGTCAGGCAGCTTGCGCCACCCGACTTATAGCGCCCGGCCGTTAGCCGGCATTCCGCCCTGCGGGGCCCGGACTTTCCTCCAAACACTTTCATGTTCAGCGATTGCCTGGCGAACTTCCCGGGCGCATTGTACGCGCCGGACGGAACTGGCGCGTATCGTCGTAATAATCGGGCGACTCGTTGTCGACCGTGGCGCCGGGAATCCCGAGCAGGGGCAGCGGTTGCCAGTCGCGCGGCGAGAAATTGCCGCTATCGAACAGCGTTGCCATTCGCCTGTCGAGCGAGGCCAGCGCCGCCGTTTCCGACAACTCCAGCCACGCCGTGTCGACGTCGAGAAACAGTGCCTTGCCGCACAGACCGACAAAGGGTGCGGCAAGCGCGTCGTGGCTGGCGTGGCCGAAGACGATGAAGCGTGTACTGCGCAGCAGTTCCCCGCGCCGTTCGACGAAGACCTCGCGCCAGCGATGCGCGCTCAGGCCCTGCCACAGATCGGGCGAGGATCCGGCGACGACGACGCCGCATTCGTCGAACTGGGTCAGCGCATCGCGCAGCGCACCGCGCTCGGGGCGCCCCTCGCGGCGCGCGGCCGTCAGCGCCGCAAAATGGCGCCGGTTGAGCACCGCCTTGGTCGACGGAAAAGCCAGCCAGACCAATGCATTGAACAAGTCGTGGCGGTTGCCGGGCCGCGTCGCGATCTCGCCGGCAAGGTAAGCCCGCTCCTCATATCCTTGAGGCTCGCCAATCGGTTCGACAAAACAGAGTGGCGCGCCACCGCCCGTGACCAGCCCGCTCTCGCGGGCCAGGGCATTGAGCCGGAGCAGGTCCGGCGTGCCGCTCGTGAGCCAGGGCTGCACATACGCCGACAGCGGATGCAATGCCAAAGAGTTGGCGCTCACGCCACGGCGATCAGGCGAGTTGCCAGGCTACCGTTTCACCCGCGCGCAAGGGCACCAGCCGGTCGCCAGCCAGATAGTCGAGACTCGCCGGCACCGTCGTCGCCTCGCGCCGCAGCGTGATCTTTTCGGCATTGCGCGGCAGCCCGTACCAATCGGCGCCGAAGAAGCTGGCGAAGGCTTCGAGCCTGTCCAGCGCGCCCGCGGCGTCGAAGGCTTCGGCATACAGTTCGATGCCGGCATGAGCCGTGTAGCATCCGGCGCAGCCGCAGGCCGCCTCCTTGGTGCTCTGCCCGTGCGGCGCCGAATCGGTGCCGAGGAAGAACTTCGGGTTGCCCGAAATTGCCGCGGCGACGAGCGCCTGGCGATGGCTCTCGCGCTTCAGCACCGGCAGGCAGTAATGGTGCGGCCGTATGCCGCCGGCGAAGATCGCGTTGCGGTTGAGCAGCAGGTGGTGGGCGGTCAGCGTGCCCGCCACGTTGGCGCCGTGCTCCAGCACGAAGTCGATGCCGTCTTTCGTGGTGATGTGCTCGAGCACCACCTTCAAGGCAGGGAAATCGCGCAGCAGCGGCTTCAAAATGGAATCGATGAACACCGCCTCGCGATCGAAGATATCCACCGCCGGGTCGGTGACTTCGCCATGCACCAGCAGCGGCACGCCGAGCCGTTCCATGCGTGCCAGCGTCGCCGCGCATTTCTTCAAGTCGGTGACGCCGGCATCCGAGTTGGTCGTGGCGCCGGCCGGGTAGAGCTTGACGGCATGGACGAAGCCGCTGGCCCTGACGGCATCGATCTCGGCCGCAGGCAGCTTGTCGGTCAGGTACAGCGTCATCAAGGGCGTGAAATTCATCCCGGCCGGTAGCGCCGCGAGGATTCTGTCGCGATAGGCCGCGGCCAGCGCCACCGTGGTCACCGGCGGCTTCAGGTTGGGCATGACGATGGCACGGGTGAAGCGGCGCGCGGTATCGGGCAGCACGGCCGCCAGCGCGGCGCCGTCGCGCAGGTGCAAATGCCAGTCGTCGGGGCGGGTGATGGTGAGGGTTTGCATGGCCCGATTATAGCGGCGGCCTCAGCCGCCCTTCAGCTCCAGCGCACGGGCATACAGCGCGTTCTTCGGCTGGCCGGTGATTTCGGCGGCGAGCTTGGCGGCCTGTTTGACCGGCAGCTCGGCCAGCAAGGCCGCCAGCACGCGCTCGGTTTCCGCGTCCATGCCCTCGCGCGGCGGCGGCGCGGAAACCACCAGGACGAATTCGCCGCGCTGGCGATTGGCATCCGCAGCGAGCCAGGCCGGTGCCTGCGCCAGTGGCATGCTGGCGATCTGCTCGAACAGCTTGGTCAGTTCGCGGGCGACGACCAGTGTGCGCTGCGGCTCCAGCAACTCGACCAGTTCGGCCACCGTTTCCATGACCCGGTGCGGCGCCTCGTAGAACACCAGCGCCGCATCAATGGCGGCGAGTTCCTGAATCGCCGTCCTGCGAGCGCCAACTCTTGCCGGCAGGAAGCCGACGAACAGAAAGCGCGAATCGGCCAGGCCCGCCGCCGACAGCGCAGCAATCGCCGCGTTCGGCCCCGGCAGCGGAATCACCCGGAAACCCGCGGCGCGCACCGCCGCCACCGCCCGCGCGCCCGGATCGGAGATGCCGGGCGTGCCGGCGTCGGACACCAGCGCCACGCGCCGGCCTTCGCCCAGCAGGTGCACCAGCTTTGCCGCCGCCTCGTTTTCGTTGTGCTGATGCAGGGCCAGCGTCGGCAGCTTGATGCCATGGTGATCGAGCAGTTGGCGTGCGTGGCGCGTGTCCTCGCAGGCCACCAGATCGACGCCGCGCAGGGTTTCCAGCGCGCGCAGGCTGATGTCCCCCAGATTTCCGATCGGCGTGGCGACGACATACAATGCATTTTCCATGTCCGGCATTCTAGAGCCTAGAGCCCCCAGCGGCCCGCAGAGCACACGGCAAGCCCGCGGCGCCGCGGCCGAGCAACTGGCGGCCGATTACCTTGCGCAGCGCGGCCTTGCCGTCATCGCACGCAACTTCCGCGTCAAGGGCGGCGAGATCGACCTGATCTGCCGCGACGGCCGGACCACGGTGTTTGTCGAGGTGCGGCTGCGCAGCCGCAGCGATTTCGGCGGTGCCGCCGCCAGCATCACCGCCGCCAAGCAGGCGCGCCTGATCCTCGCCGCGCGGCACTGGCTGCTGCGCCACGGCGAAACGCCCTGCCGCTTCGACTGCATGCTGCTCGACGGTCTCGAAGCAAAGAACATCGAATGGCTGCGCAATGCCTTCGCCGCCGACTAGCTTCCTGCTGCGCCTCGCCCTGGGCATGGCGCTTTGCCTCACGGCGCTGGCCGGCGAGGTGCATATCCTGGTGCAAAGCTCGCCCCTGGCCGGCTTTCAATACCATGCAGGGAAGTCGCTGTGGCACGAAATGCGCGCAGGCGACCGCCTGGCGCTGATACGCGAAGCCGACAACCCGCATGACGCCAACGCGGTGCGCATCGAGTGGCGCGGACAGAAGCTCGGCTACCTGCCGCGCGCCGAAAACCGTGCCGTGGCCGCGGCAATGGATCGCGGCGAGGCGGTGGATGCGCGCATCGCAAAATTGCGCGAGCACCGGAACCCCTGGCAGCGGATGCTGATCGAAGTATTTGTTGTACTCTAGGCAGCCTTTTGGCAGCCTCGTCGCGCCGCAACCCGGCACAGGACGCGGCTATTCCCGACCACCCCTACCTCCTGCACGCAAAGAATCGTCCATGTCACTTGCCGATCGCATACAGCAGCAATTCAATGACAGCGCCCAGACCAAGCTCGCGGCGCTGGCCGCCATGGCCGTACCGATCGAAGCCGCCGCGCGCCGCATGGCCGCCTGCCTCCAGGCCGGCGGCAAGGTGATGGCCTGCGGCAACGGCGGTTCGGCCGCCGATTCGCAGCACTTCGCCGCCGAACTGCTGAACCGCTTCGAAAAGGAGCGCCCGCCGCTGGCGGCGATTGCGCTGACCACCGACACCTCGACGCTGACCTCGATCGCCAACGATTACCGCTACGAGGACGTTTTCGCCAAACAGGTGCAGGCGCTGGGCCGGACAGGCGACCTGCTGCTGGCGATCTCGACCTCGGGCAATTCGCCCAACGTCATCGAGGCCATCCGCGCCGCCCACGCCCGCGGCGTCGCGGTGGTGGCGCTCACCGGTCGACAGGGCGGCAGAATCGCCGCCCTGCTCGGTGCCGACGACATCCACCTTTGCGTGCCGGCCGAGCGCACGGCGCGCATCCAGGAAGTACACTTGCTCACCATCCACTGCCTGTGCGACGGCATAGACGCCTTGATACTGGGAGAAACATCATGAACTATGGAATCAAGATCGGCGCAAGACTGCGCAAGCTCGCTGCCTTGACCCTGTCCGTGCCGCTGCTCGCCGGCTGTTTCGGCACCGCCGCGGTCGGCGTCGGCACCGGCGTGTTGATGCTCACCGACCGCCGCAATTCGGAAACCTTCATTTCCGACCAGGGCATGGAAATCCGCGCCGCCAACCGCATCAGCGAAACGCACGGCGACAAGGTCCATGTCAATGTCACGAGCTACAACCGCATGCTGCTGCTGACCGGCGAAGTGCCGACCGAGGTGATGAAGGCCGACGTGGAGAAGCTGGCCTCCGGCGTGCCCAACGTCAAGGCCATCACCAACGAACTGGCCATCGCCGGACCGGCCAGCTTCGGCGGACGCAGCAACGACTCCTACATCACCTCCAAGGTCAAGGCGCGCTTCGTCGATGCCAACAGGTTTTCGCCCAACCACGTCAAGGTGGTGACCGAAGCCGGCGTGGTGTTCCTGCTTGGCCTGGTGACCCAGGCCGAAGCCGATGCGGCGGTGGAGATCGCCCGCACCACGGGCGGCGTGCAAAAAGTCATACGCGTGTTCGAGATCATCAGCCCCGAGCAGGCGCGGGCGATCGACAGCGCGATGACCGGCCGGCAGGATGCCCGCCCGGCGCCGAAGAATTAGGCGGCGCTGCGCTTGAGCTATTTGCCGCCGGCCTTCGAGGCCAAGATCGCCGAGCCGGCCGACCTGGCGCAGCGCATCGCGCTGCTGCCGCGTCCGCTGGTGTTTACCAACGGCTGCTTCGACATCCTGCATCGCGGCCATGTCACCTACCTGGCGCAGGCCCGCAGTCTCGGCGCCGCCCTGATCGTCGCCGCCAACTCGGACGCCTCGGTCAGGCGCCTGGGCAAGGGCGACGACCGCCCGGTCAATCCGCTGGCCGACCGCATGGCGCTGCTGGCTGCGCTGGAGTGCGTATCCCTGGTGACCTGGTTCGACGAGGACACGCCGCTGGCCCGCATCCTCGATTGCCGGCCGGACGTACTGGTCAAGGGCGGCGACTGGCCCGTTGAAAAAATCGTCGGCTATCGCGAGGTCAACGACTGGGGCGGCAGCGTGCATTCGATCCCCTTCATCCACGAACGCTCGACCACGGCGCTGATGCAGAAGATTCGCCGGCTCTGAGGACGGACGTAGGGCGGACGTAGGGCGGACGTAGGGCGAACGTAGGGCGGACTTCAGTCCCCCATCCACCGCTGGCGGACTGAAGTCCGCCCTACAAAGCCATCCACCCCGGTCCTGCAGAAGTTGGCGCTGGCGGAACGGCGACTCAGGCGGTCGTGCGGCGCAGGATGATGGCGCGCACCAGATCGATATGCATGCGCAGGGTGTACAGCATGTCGGAGAAGGTCAGCGGCGTGCGAATCCGGCTGGCATCGGTTTCGATGCGGTCGAGCATCTCCAGCCACTCGGCGCGGCTGTGCGCGGCGGGATTTTCATTGACCTCGTTCTCGAGGAACTTCAGTTCGCCGTAACGCCGGTAGATGCGCGAACGCACCCGCCAGCCATAGAGCTGCGGCGCGAACTTGAACAGCGGCAGCAGCACCGCGAGCAGCGGCACCAGCATCACCATCATGCGGTCGATCAGGGTCGCCGCCCAGAACGGCATGTAGCGCTGCAGGAAGGGCTTGCCCGAGGTGTAATAGCGCTCTGCCTCCTTCGCCAGCGGAAAATCGCTGTGCCCGGCGCGCGGAAATTCGCCGGGCTTCTGGAACACGCCCGGTTCGCCATGGACTTCGCTCGCCACCTGCATCAGCAGGCCGATCAGGGCCGGATGCGTATCCTCGCGCACCAGCAGGGTCGTCATCGGCGACACCAGTTCGATGTCGCGCGGCGGAATTTCCTGCGTCAGATCGATGGCGCCGCGCGGCAGCACCAGTCGCGCCAGGTGGGGAAAGCGCCGCGCATAGGCCTCGGCATGGGCCAGGCTCATCAGGCGCACGCCCGGCGTATAGAGCAGCGACCAGACCAGCGAGGACTGCGTCGGCCCGACCACGAACACGGCATCGATTTCGTTTTTCTGCAGGCGCTCGACCAGACCCAGGCCGCCCTCTTCGATGAGACGCGTATTGGTCGCGTCGATGCCGTTGGCCGCCAGCAATTCCAGCGCGAGATGCCTGGTGCCGCTGCCGGCGCCGCCAACCGCGACGCGCTTGCCCTTGAGATCGAGGATCCTGTCGCCGCCGCGCAAGGCTGCCTCGCGGCAGAAAATCCACAATGGCTCGTGATAGAAGTCGCCCAGTGAAACCAGGTGGTCCTGTTCGCCCAGGCGCGCCGTGCCGCCTTGAATGAAGGCGGCATCGACCGAGAATGCCGGGTCGCGCAGGCGCTGCAGGTTCTCCGATGACCCGGCGGAAGCCTTCGCCACCAGCTCGATGCCATAGCGCGCCAGCACCTCCTTGTAGCGCGCGGCGAACAGCTGGTAGGCGCCGCCCTCGCCTCCGGTGCTGAGGATGAATTGCGCGGGCGGCGCCGGCTTGATGAACTGCGCCGCCAGCCAGAACGCCCCGATCACCAGCAGCAGGGAGGGCAGCGCGACGAATACCAGGTCGCGCCAGGAAAGCTGTTTCAGTCGGTCGGGCATGTTCGCTCAATGTGGCTGGGTCGAACCATTATAGACAGCCGGATTGACCTGGCTGCCGCTGCGCAATGCGGCTCCACTCTCGATCGCCGCGCAGGCTCGCGTATGTACGCTGTCGCACAGAACCGCGATTCCCGGCCATGGACAATCGACGGACGTTCCCGCCGCGCGCCAGCGGCAGGTATTCCGCTTGACTCGCCAGACCGCCATGACACTGCCTCGTTCGCTCAAATGGATCGCCGGAGCCCTGCTCGCGCCTGTCGTGCTGGCGGCGGTACTGATCGCCATCTTCGGCTGGAACTGGCTGCGCGGTCCGATCGAACGCATGACGACGGAGCGCACCGGTCGCGCGCTGGCAATCAACGGCGACCTGACGGTGACATTGGGCTGGCCCTCGCCGCACATTCGCGCCGCGGCGGTGAGCTTCGCCAATCCGTCCTGGGCCAGGGAAAAGCACATGGTCGTGGCCGATGCGATTGATGTCACCCTGCACCTGCCGCAGTTGCTGGCGCGCAACGTCGTCCTGCCGGAGGTGCGTCTCGAACGCCCCGTGGTGTTTCTCGAACAGGCCAGCGACGGCCGCCGCAACTGGCTGCTCGACCTTGAGCAGCAGGACGAAGCAGCGCGGGTCCGCATCGACCGCCTGACCCTCGACCAAGGGCGGCTCGGTTACGACGATGTCGCGCAGAAGACCAGCATCCGCGCCGAGCTCTCGACTGTCGGCGCCGAACCGGCCGCCGCCGGAGTCAGCTTCAGTGCGCAAGGGCAATACAAGGGCATGGCGCTCAAGGCCAGCGGCAAGGGCGGCCCGGTGCTGGGCTTGCGCGACGAGGACACGCCCTATCCGCTGCAAACCGAGTTCTCGGTAGGCCATACCGCCGTCAAGGCCGCCGGCACGATCACCAGCCTGCTGAAGTTTTCCGCGGTGGACATGCGTCTCGCCCTGCGCGGCGACAGCCTGGCGCAGCTGTTCCCGCTGCTCGGCATCGCCTTTCCCGAGACCCGCGCCTACGCCACCGCAGGACACCTGCTGCATCAGGCGAATAGCTGGCGCTACGAGAAATTCTCGGGCCGCATCGGCGGCAGCGACATCGCCGGGTCGCTCCAGGTCGACACCGGCGGCGAGCGCCCGGCGATGAAAGCCGACCTGGTGTCCAAGGTCCTCGATATCGCCGACCTGGGCCCCCTGATCGGCGCGCGGCCCGGCGCCGTGCAAGCCGCCAAGCAAGCGGCACCCGCGCCCGTGCCGACTGCCGCACCGACGCCAGTGCTGGCGCGCGTGCTGCCCGACCTGCCGTTCAAGACCGATCGCTGGGACAGCGTCGACGCCGAGGTGACGCTGAAAGCCAAGACCTTCCGCCACGTCAAGGAATTGCCGCTGGAAGACCTGGTGACCCATCTGAGCCTGCGCGATTCCGTGCTGACGCTCGATCCCCTGGATTTCGGCGTCGCCGGCGGCCAGTTGAATGCCGTGATTTCCCTGGACGGACGCAGCGATCCGATCCAGGCCGAGGCCAGGATCAAGGCGCGAAAAGTTCAGCTGGCCAAACTGTTCCCGACGTCGGAACTGGGCAAGGCCAGCATCGGCCAACTCACTGGCGACTTCGACCTGAGGGGCAAGGGCAGCTCGGTGCGGCAGATGCTGGCGAGTTCCGCGGGCAAGATCGATCTGGTCGTCGCCGGCGGCAAGATCAGCAAATTGATGATGGAAAAAGCCGGCCTTCACCTCTGGGAAATACTTGAGCTGAGCTTGACCGGCGATCGACTCGTCACCCTGCGTTGCGCGGTGGCCGACTTCGACGTCAAGCAAGGCAACATGCGGGCCAACGCGCTGATCTTCGATACCGAGGTCACCACCATCGTCGGCACCGGCAGCATCGATCTGGGCGAGGAAAAGCTCGACCTGACGCTCAACCAGAAAACCAAATACACCAGCCCGGTGGCCTTGCGCAGCCCGATCTTCCTGCGCGGCAGCTTCGCCCGGCCGACGCTGGCCGTCGACCAGGGGCGCGTCGCCGCGCGTGCGCTAGGCGCGATCGGGCTCGGCCTGGTCAATCCCCTGCTGGCGCTGATCCCCCTGATCGATGCCGGTCCGGGCAAGGACAGCGATTGCGGCGAGTTGGTGCGGGAGGCAAAAGCCTTGCCGCGGGCGCCGAACAAGCGCCCCTGAACCCCTGCCGCGCAGCAGCCCGGGTCAGAACGGGATGTCGTCCTCGAAATCGTTGAAGCTGCCGCCGGCCGGCTGCGGCGCCGCTGCCGGACGACTGCCGCCGCCACTGCCGGCCGCCGCTCCGCCGGCGCTGTCGCGCGGCGGCGCATCACTCATGCCCTCGCGCGAGCCGAGCATTTTCATTTCGTTGGCTACAATCTCGGTGGTATAGCGCTCCTGGCCTTCCTTGTCCTGCCACTTGCGCGTACGCAAGGCGCCTTCGACATACACCTGGCGGCCCTTTTTCAGGTACTGCCCGGCGATCTCGGCCAGCTTGCCGAAGAACACCACACGATGCCATTCCGTGGCTTCCTTCTTCTCGCCGGTCGCCTTGTCCTTCCAGGTATCGGTGGTGGCGATGGTGACATTGGTGATCGAGTCGCCATTCGGCGTGTAGCGCACTTCCGGATCGCGGCCCAGATTGCCTACGATGATGACCTTGTTGACTGACGCCATGCCTATTCCTCCTCAGGTTTTTGCTTCAAGTATGCCATGCGTGGATGCTGCTGTCGCGGCCGTCCGGCGCAATGGTACGGGCGGCATGGTGGCGGCCGCCAGCAGCCAGAGCGCGACCATTGCGGCGGCGCCGACGAATACGGCGCCCGCGTCGAAATTCTTCACCAGCCAGCCGCCCATGGCGCCGCCGACGAACAGGCCGAGCGCCTGGGTGGTGTTGTAAACCCCCAGCGCGGCGCCCTTGGCGTTGGGCGGCGCGACGCGCGAAATCAGCGAGGGCAGCATGGCTTCGAGGATATTGAAGGCGACGAAGAAACTCAGCAGGCCGCCCGCCACCACCATGAAACTCGTGCTGCCCAGCCACATCCCGAGCAGCGTCGCGAGCAGCAGGCCGATCGCCGTGACGAACACCGCCTGCACCTTGTTGCGCTTCTCGGCGACGATGATCGCCGGCACCATCAGGACGAAGGAGGCCAGCACCGCCGGCAGGTAAATCTTCCAGTGCGAAGCCAGGGGCAGATCGCCATAGCGGATCAGCAGACCGGGAACCACGACGAACATCGCCATCTGCACCATGTGCAGGGTAAAAATCCCGAAGTTGAGCCGCAACAACTGCGTATCGAGCAACACATCGCGAAAGGCCGGCTTGGGGCCGGGCGGCAGCGGCGGCGCCGGCGGCACGACATGGGTCACCAGGCCGATGGCGGCTACGGCCAGGATCGCGGTCAGCCAGAAAATCCCGCTCATGCCGATCGCGGCATACAGCGCCGGCGCCGCGACCAGTGACAGGGCGAACACCAGTCCGATCGACGAGCCGATCATGGCCATTACCTTGGTGCGGTGCTGCTCGCGCGTCAGGTCGGCGGCGAGCGCGGTGACGGCGGCCGAAATCGCCCCGGCGCCCTGCAGCACCCGCCCGAAAATGGTCCACCAGATATCTCCGGCCAGCGCAGCGACCGCCGATCCGATGGCAAACAGCAGCAGACCGAAGACGATCACCCGCTTGCGCCCGAAGCTGTCGGCCGCCATGCCGAAGGGGATCTGGAACATCGCCTGGGTCAGGCCATAAGCCCCCAGCGCAACGCCGACCAGGGTCAGGTCGTCGCCGCCGGGAATGGTCTGGGCGTGGATCGCGAACACCGGCAGGATCAGGAACAACCCGAGCATGCGCAGCGCAAAGATCGAAGCGAGGGAAACGCCGGCGCGCTTTTCGTCGCGGCTCATGGCGTCTGGGGTGGGGGAAAGCATGGGGCTCGGTCGGTGTTGCAGAAGATCGTGGATGGTCGGCAATGAACAAATGCGGCGGCGGGCAGCCATGAGGGGGCGGCAGCGCGAAACCGCGCATTAGATCACGAATAGGCGGGCATCGCCATTCGCCGCACTGCCCGGGCCTGGTCCGTCGCGTCCAGTTGCTGCAGCGCAATAATAGCCGCTTGCATTCCGTCGGCATTAGGTGTCCAATACCCGGCTTATGCGAATCGCCTAACCGGCAGCACCCTGCCGATCACCAGGAGACCCTCGCCATGCCCAGAAAGACCGCCGCCAGGCCGCCGCTCCCCCGCCGCAGCGTCGTGCCCGACGCCCTCGACCTGCGCGACCGGCCCTACCAGCCCTCGATCGCCGTCGCGCCAGCGCCAACTCTCAAGCCGCAGATCGCCCTGCCGGTACTCCATCAGGGGGACAGCAGCGCCTGCACCGGCTTTGCGCTGGCCAGCGTGGTGCACCACCTGCAGCGCCGGCGCGAGCCGAAAGCCAAGCCGGTCTCGCCCTGGATGATCTACTCGATGGCGCGCCGCTACGACGAATTTCCCGGCGCCGCCGCCGACACCGGGTCCAGCCTGCGCGGGGCGATGAAAGGCTGGTACCGGCACGGCGTCTGCCGCGCTGCGCTGTGGCAGTCGATGGCCATGCCGCCCGCCGCCAAACGCGCCGCGGACGACTGGTGGCTCGACGCCGCGACGAGGCCGCTGGGCGCCTACTACCGCGTCGAATCGCGCTCGATCACCGACATGCACGTCGCGCTCAACGAAGTCGGCATCCTCTATGCGAGCGCGGTCTGCCATGCCGGCTGGAACGAGGGCTTCGGCGCGGCCAGGACCGGCAGCGGCTGGTGGCAGGTTCCGCCGCGCCAAGTCGCACCTGATGACGGCGGCCACGCCTTCGTCATCGTCGGCTACACGGGCGAGGGCTTCATCATCCAGAACTCCTGGGGCGAAACCTGGGGCAGCGGCGGCCTCGCCGTGCTGAGCTACGAGGACTGGATAGCCCATGCCATGGACTGCTGGGTGGCCCAGCTCGGCGTGGTCACCGAGCAGCACCTCGAAATCGCCGGTGCCGTCTCGCTGCGCGTCGACCACGGCAGAGTGCGCCTGGCCACCGACCGGGTGCTGCGCGACCGGGAGATCTCGCCCTTCATCATCGACATGGAAAACAATGGACGGCTTTCGGCCAGCGGGCGCTTCCGCACCCAGCCCGGCGACGTCGCGGCGCTGGTCGGCCCGCAACTCGCCGCGGCGCGCAAGAACTGGGGCCTGCCGGCGGACGCCGCGGTAGACATCGCGATCTACGCCCACGGCGGGCTGGTCGGCGAGGATGATGCCGCCGCCACCGCAGCCGCCTGGATTCCGGCGCTCTACGAAGCGAAGATATTCCCGATCTTCCTGATGTGGGCAACCGACCTGATGTCCACCTTGAAGAACCGCCTCGAAGACCTGATCACGGGCCAGCCGCGCCTCACCGCCGGCCTCGGCGACCAGCTCAAGCACTTCTGGAACCAGCGCGTCGAACGCCTGCTGGCGGGGCCGGGCAGCGTGGTCTGGGGCGAGATGAAGCAGAACGCCGACGCCATCTCCGCCGCGCCCAACAGCGGCGGGCGCCTGCTCTACGAAGCGGCGACGGCTTCGCCGGTGTTCTCGCAGTCGCCGGTGCGGCTGCACCTGATCGGGCATTCCGCCGGTTCCATCGTGCATAGCCATATCGTCGATCGGCTGTGCGGACTGGGCTGGAACTTCGAGACCCTGAACCTGCTGGCACCAGCGGTCACCGTCGATCTATTCGATCGCTGCGTGCTGCCGCGGCTGCAGAGAAAGAGCGGCATGGGCAGGGTCAGGCAGCTCAACCAGTTCCATCTTGGCGACCGCCAGGAGCAGGCCGACCCGAGCTGCAAGCCCATCCTCTATTACACGCGCTCGCTGCTCTACCTGGTGTCGGAATCCTTCGAAGGCGGCAAGCGCACGCCGCTCCTGGGCATGGAGAAATACTGGAAGCAGACCATGGCGGCGCTGAACCTGCCCAACGCGCGCGCCTGGGCTGCGCCCGGGACCGAGAGCCAGAGCGCGACGCACGGCGGCTTCGACGATGACGAGGCGACGCGCAACAGCGTGATCGCCTTGATCAAGGGCATCGCGCCGGGTTAGCCGTAAGGCGAACCCCAACGACCGAGCAAGGAGAAACCCTGATGAAGACGCGATTCGGACTGCCACTCCACCTCTCCACTCTTGTCCTGTGCGCAGGCGTCCTGCTGCCCGTTCAAGTCGGCGCGCAGTATTCGGCACCGGCAAAGCCGGCGGTCCAGGAAAAGAAGGCCCTGGACGCACCGAAGCCGGCAGCGGCACCCAAGCCGAAAAAGGAAAGCTATGAAGCCGCCAAGCAGTATGAAAAAGCCGCGGCGGCGGATCGCGTGAAGCCGGACGGCGAACCGGTGCAAGCCGTTCCGGTCTGCGCCACAAAGCCTTTTCTGTGCAACGACCCGCTCTAGGAGGAAGCATGGAAGACTGGCTACGCCGCAACGAGCATGGCATCAAGATGCTGGCGGCCGCAGCCGCGGCCGCATTTACGCTGATCCAGTACTTCGGGCACTTGAAGGAAGTGCGGGTCGAAAAGACGCTGGGGTTTTATGAGCGGTTCTCCACCGAGCCGATCTTTGCCGCACGCACAGGAGTTCTGAAAAAGTGGGAGTCTCTGGAGCCGAAATTGGCGCAACTGCCCGCACCCGCCACGCAGGAAGAAGCCGTCGCGCTGCGCAAACAGTGGCAGGCTATCCTGGTGGCCGCAATCAAAGGCGACGCAGATTTTGTCGCCCATACCGACATCATGTTCGACTTCTTCGACGCCCTGCAGGTCTGCATCGAGAACGACATTTGCGACAAGAAGACGGCGCAGGAACTCATGCAGGGGGCCGCGACCATTTTCGTCGGCAACAACTGCCCCTATGTCGCCCACGCCCGCTTCGATCAGAAGATCGCGAACTACGGCGTCAAGGCAGCGACCTTCGCCGGACAGCCCTGCCAGGTCGACATCTACCGATAGCCGTGGCCCGGTGCCGGCCAGTGCGACGCCCCGGCACCGTGCCGCCAACGCCAACTATTTCACAACAAACTTACCTTGAAACATCTAATATCCTGCTCTAAACTTCGCCCAGTCGAAGCAGACCGGCACAGTCGCGAAAACAGTCACGAAAGGACGCCCAAATGAAACGAATCAGCGTGTTGTTGGCAGGACTGCTAGCCCTTGCCCCGGCAGTCCATGCCGCAAGCCCGTCGTCGGTCGCCGCCATGGGCGGCATCAATCCCTCCTCGGTTTATGACAACGGCGGCTTCGACTTCGGCGCCCGCGACACAGGCAAACACACCGGCTGGTGCAAGGGCCAGGGACACCTGGTCGCCCCGGGCGACGCCGCGTCAGGCCACCGCAATCACTGGAATTGCGACAGCGACGATGGCGGCGAAGGTGGCGGCGGCGGTGACGGCGGCGGGCTCGAAGAATGCGAACTGCTCGGCATCAGCTGCGATAGCTAGACCCCGGTCTGACGGCCGGCCGCTCCCGCGGGACCGGTCGGCGTAGCGCGCCCGCCCAGGGACGCGACGGCGGGATTCGCCGGTTCGGCACTCCATTGACTTTGGCGCTGGTGCGTTCTGCGCACCCGGAGTCCCGTTGCGCGGGTAGGCAACGGCAACCCTTGCCGCGGCAGGGTCTGGGGCGCGGTGGCTATCGAATCCGCGGCGGGGTATAGTCTTCGGTTGCCCCAACCTCCATCCGGCACCATGGAACAGATCAAGATTCGCGGCGCGCGAACGCACAACCTCAAGAACATCAACCTCGACCTGCCGAGGAACCGCCTGACGGTGATCACCGGCCTGTCGGGCTCCGGCAAGTCCTCGCTGGCCTTCGATACCCTGTACGCCGAGGGCCAGCGCCGCTATGTCGAATCGCTCTCGGCCTATGCGCGGCAGTTCCTGCAACTCATGGAAAAGCCCGACGTGGACCTGATCGAGGGTTTGAGCCCGGCGATTTCGATCGAGCAGAAGGCCACCAGCCACAACCCGCGCTCGACCGTCGGCACCGTCACCGAGATCCACGATTACCTGCGCCTGCTCTACGCCCGCGCCGGCACGCCGCACTGCCCCGACCACGACCTGCCGCTGGAAGCCAACAGCGTGTCGCAGATGGTCGATCACGTGCTGGCCCTGCCCGAAGAAACGAAACTGATGATCCTCGCCCCGGTGGTGGCCAACCGCAAGGGCGAGCAGCTCGACCTGTTCGCCGAACTGCGCGCCCAGGGCTTCGTGCGCCTGCGCGTGGATGGCAAGGTGCATGACATCGACAGCCTGCCGAAGCTGGCCAAGACGCACAAGCACACCATCGACATCGTCGTCGACCGCCTCAAGGTGAAACCCGACGCGCGCCAGCGCCTGGCGGAGAGCTTCGAGACGGCGCTGATGCATGCCGAGGGGCGCGCGCTGGCGGTCGAAATGGACAGTGGAAAGGAACACCTGTTCTCGTCCAAGTTCGCCTGCCCGGTGTGCAGCTACGCGCTGCAGGAACTCGAACCGCGCCTGTTCTCCTTCAATAATCCGATGGGCGCCTGCCAGGCTTGCGACGGCCTCGGCCAGATCCAGTTCTTCGATCCGGCGCGCGTCGTCGCCTATCCGCATCTCTCGCTCGCCGCGGGCGCGATCAAGGGCTGGGACCGGCGCAACCAGTTCTACTTCCAGATGCTGGAATCGCTCGCCGCGCATTACGGCATCGATACCAATGTACCCTTCGAGAAGCTGCCGGCCGCGACCACCGACATCGTGCTCTACGGCTCGGGCAAGGAGCAGATTCGCTTCAAGTATCTGAACGAAAAAGGCACGCGCTTCGAGCGCAGCCATGCCTTCGAGGGCATCATTCCCAGCCTCGAACGCCGCTACCGCGAGACCGACTCGATGGCGGTGCGCGAGGAACTGGCGAAATACCTCAACAACAAGCCCTGCCCCGAATGCGGCGGCATGCGCCTGCGGCGCGAGGCGCGCCATGTCTTCGTCGGCGGACAGAACATTTCCGACATCAGCCGCCTGTCGCTGATCAACTGTCGCGACTTCTTCAACTTGCTCGAACTGAGCGGGCAGAAAGCGCAGGTCGGCGAAAAAATCCTCAAGGAAATCACCGCGCGGCTGTCCTTCCTGATCAACGTCGGCCTCGACTATCTCTCGCTCGACCGCTCGGCCGAGACGCTCTCGGGCGGCGAGGCGCAGCGCATCCGCCTGGCCTCGCAGATCGGATCCGGTCTCACCGGCGTCATGTACGTGCTCGACGAACCCAGCATCGGCCTGCACCAGCGCGACAACGCGCGCCTGCTGGAAACCCTGACCCGGCTGCGCGACCTGGGCAACACGGTGATCGTGGTCGAGCACGACCTCGAAGCCATCGAATCGGCCGACTACGTCGTGGACATGGGCCCCGGCGCCGGCGAGCATGGCGGCCACGTGGTGGCCGAGGGCACGCCGGCCCAGGTCGCGGCCAACTCCGCCTCGATGACCGGCGCCTTCCTCTCGGGCCGGCGCGAGATCGCGCTTCCGGCCCGACGCACGCCGCCCAATGCGCTGCGCGAACTGAAGATACGCAATGCCAGCGGCAACAACCTGAAGCAGGTCGACCTGCAGATTCCGGTCGGCCTGTTCACCTGCATCACCGGCGTTTCCGGCTCGGGCAAGAGCACGCTGATCAACGACACGCTCTACGCCGCCGCGGCGCGCCACCTCTACGGTTCGGCGGTCGAGCCGGCGCCGTATCGCGAAATCGAAGGCCTGGAATTCTTCGACAAGGTGATCAACGTCGACCAGTCGCCGATCGGTCGCACGCCGCGCTCCAACCCGGCCACCTACACGGGCCTGCTGACGCCGATCCGCGAACTCTTCGCCGGCGTGCCGGCTTCGCGCGAGCGCGGCTACAGTCCCGGGCGCTTCAGCTTCAACGTCAAGGGCGGACGTTGCGAGGCCTGCCAGGGCGACGGCATGATCAAGGTCGAGATGCATTTCCTGCCCGACATCTTCGTGCCCTGCGATGTCTGCCACGGCAAGCGCTACAACCGCGAAACGCTCGAAGTCCGCTACAAGGGCAAGACCATCCACGAAGTGCTGCAGATGACCGTCGAGCAGGCGCGCGAATTCTTCGACCCGGTGCCGGTCGTCGCGCGCAAGCTGCAGACCCTGGTCGATGTTGGCCTTTCCTACATCCAGCTCGGCCAGTCGGCCACCACGCTCTCCGGCGGCGAGGCGCAGCGCGTCAAGCTGGCCCTGGAACTGTCCAAGCGCGATACCGGCCGCACGCTCTACATCCTCGACGAACCCACCACCGGCCTGCATTTCCAGGACATCGAAATGCTGCTCACGGTGCTGCACCGGCTGCGCGACCACGGCAACACCGTCGTCGTCATCGAGCACAATCTGGATGTGATCAAAACCGCCGACTGGATCGTCGATCTCGGCCCCGAGGGCGGCGACGGCGGCGGCCGCATCATCGCCACGGGTACGCCGGAAGACGTGGCGCGGGTCCAGGGCAGCCATACCGGGCGCTACCTGGAGCGCTTTCTCGCCCAGCGGGCGGCGCCGGCAGCCACGAAGGCTGCAAACCGGAAAAGGAAGTCAGCGTGAGCACCCCGCACGGCCGCCCGAAGGGGCGCCAGTCACCACGTGGTGCCGCGCAGCGGCGAACCATTGTCACCCCTCGCTTGGCGAGGGAGCAGGGAGGGTAGTCCAGTGAGCGGTTTTGAAAACTATACCCGCGAGGCGGGCCAGCTCGATCGCGAGATCGAACGCAAAGGCGTGATTCTGGGCATCGACTGGAGCGACCAGGCGCAGGTGCGCGCCCTGGCGCGCGAGGCCCTCGACTGCAAGCTCGGCGCGAACAATTGCGAGCCCGACGATCCGGCGGATCGCGCCCGCCTTGAACTCTTCGGTCTGGCGCAACTGATGCTGACGGTCATGAAGGAAAGCGCCCGCGCCGACATGCTGACCCACGGCGGCGCGGCGTGGAAGGCCTTCGCCACCGCGCTGTGGGCGGAGCACGAGGCCAGGCATGCCTGACCCGGCCCAGCCAGTTGCCGGCCAAAAGCCTTGCTTGCCGTGGCCAAGCGTGCCATGGTGAAATTGACAGGCCGCCCTAGTTGGGGTGGACGAATTATTCACCGTTCAGGGGAATGCCCATGAGGAACCGATCACTGCCCATGCTTGCCGTGTTGCTTGCGTTGACGGGCGCCGCCGGCGCCCAGGCACCCGTCGAATCGGTAGGCACCGATGGTTACGGAGAACTCAGGAGAGCCTCCGAAGCCATGATCACGCCGACCATGACGAACATCTCGATCCGCATCCCCGGCGTGATCAACAAGGGCGAGGTCATCTACATCGAGTACGAAGCCGACGGCAACAAGGTTGCAGACAGTTTCATGGTCACCGGCATCACGCTGCAGGGCGAGGGCTGCGCGATCGAAAGCCGGCGCACCGCGCCCGACGGTCCGACCGTCAGCGACGTGATTCAGGTCAGGTCCTGCAGGAAACTGAAGTGATCGCTGGGAGCCCGCTCAGGCGCTGATCAGCTTGAGGTCGAAGGCGCGTTCGACGAACCACAGCAGGGCGATCGCCAGCGTCGCCAGCGAACCGCCGATGAACACCACGCGGCGATAGAAGCCGGTGCCGCGCAGCGCGTAGGCCAGCGGCAGGAAGGCGGCGACGATCGCCAGTTGACCGGTTTCGACGCCGAGGTTGAAACCGAGCAGGGACAGCACCAGCGTCTCCCGCGGCAGCCCGAGTTCCGCCAGCACGCTGGCAAAACCGAAGCCGTGGATCAGGCCGAAGCCGAAAGCCACCATCCAGCGCCGCCGCTCGACCAGCGGCTTCAGGTTGTTCGCCGCGGCCAGCACCACCGAGGCGGCAATCGCCGCTTCCACCAGCCGCGAGGGCAGCGAGACGAGGCCCAGGGCCGCGAGCGACAGCGTGATCGAATGCGCGACGGTGAAGGCGGTCACCACCCAGAGCACCTCGACCAGGGCCAGGCGAAAATTGGCGACGCCGCGCCAGCGCCGCGCCTCATGCACCAGTACCGCCGGCAACAGCAGGGAGAGCAGGAACAGGATGTGGTCGAAGCCGATCCAGATATGCCAGATGCCTTCGACCAGGTATTGGCCGAACTGGGCCAAGCGCGAGGCCTCGCCGGCGGCGAAGCGCTGCTCGGCGCGCTGCGGCGAAAGCACCGCCGTCTGCGTGCTGCCGTCCAGACCCAGGCGCAGGAGGCCGCGATGCAGGGCGTCGAGCTCGAACAGCAGACGGTAGTCGAGCGCCAGTTCGCCGCCGCCGGACGGGCAACTGCCGGCCAGGCGCAGCACGGCGTAGCTGCCGTCGCTGTGGCTGTCGATCAGGTGGTCGGCAACCGCCAGCGCGCATTCGCCGCCGCGCCGCAGCGTGAGGCGGCCCAGCGCCCAGGCGGCGATCTCGGTGTGGCGGGCGCGGACTTCGCCCCAGGTGATGCCGCCGTCGCCGTCGGCATCAAGGCCGAGGGCGAAATCGATGTCGCGCAGCGCGATGTCCCATTGCCCCGTGACCTCCCGGCCCTGGACGTCGAGCACCAGATAACTGTCGCTGGCCTTGTGCGCCAGCGCCGGCAGCGAGATCAGCAGCAGCAGGCCGCACAGCCAATGGCGCAGCTTCATCGCCGTGTCGCCAGCGCCAACTCTTGGTCGAGGCGGCGCAGCCGCGCGTCCTCGAAGCCGCTGGCGGCCAGCCAGTCGCGCGCCGGCTGCGCCGCGGCGGCATCGCCGGCGGCGAGCGCGGCTTCGAGCAGGATGCGGGCATCGCGCGGTTCGCGCTGGACGCGGTAGTTCTCGGCCGCCAGGCGCAACGCTGCGCCGGCATCGCCGCGCAGGCGCAGGCGGTAGCGCGCCTCCTCGGCGCGATGCGTGGTGTCGCCGCGCAAGCCGGCGGCGGCGAAGCGTTCGCCGAGCGCCTGCGCCAGCCGCGCCGCCTCCGGCCGCTGCAGCGCCGCCGCGGCCTCGGCCAGGCGCAGCAGCAGATTGTCGGCGGCCTCCCAGCCGGCCAGCGCGGCGAGCACTTCGGCCGGACGGTTCTGGTCGAGCAGGAAGTCGCCCCAGGCCGCAAGCAGGTAGCCGTCGTCGCGGCCCAGCGCCAGGGCGGCGCGATAATGGCTTTCCGCCAGCGCCGGCTGGCCGCGCCAGGCGGCAACTTCGCCGAGCCGGGTCAGCAGCCAGAGCCGGTTGCCGGCGTCGGCGGTCGTCGCCAGGGCCAGTTGCAGGGTCCGGTAGGCGACATCGAGCTGGCCGCTATAGGCCTGCACCAGACCGCGGCAGCCGCCGAACAGCGTCGCGCGGCCGAGGCTCTGCAGGGCGGCGCACTCCTGTTGCGCCGCCGCATAAGCGGCCTGGACCAGGAAGATCGCGGCGCGCCAGGCATGGGCCGCGGCGAACCCGGGATCGAGCGCGAGGGCCGCGGCAAAATCATCGAGGGCGCCGCCAAAGTCATGGCGATATTGCCGCAACAGGCCGCGAACGACGCGCAAGGAAGCCGTCGGCGGCTCGCCAAAGCCAGCGATCACTGCCTCGGCATAACCCACATAGCGCGGGTCTCCACGTGCCATGGCGAGATCGAAATAGGCCTGCGCGAGTGCGGCCGCGGGCTCCGGAGCGCCGGGCGCAACCAGCATGCCGGCGCGCAGTGCCGCCAGTTCGCGCGCACTGCCGTCACCGGCGCGCAGGGGCAGGCGTTCGAGCAGTTCGCTGTCCGCCAGCGGTTTGCGCGGCGCAGCAAGGGCGGGCACGGTCAGCGCCGCCACGGCAAGCAACAGCGCGATCCGTCGGAGACGGCGGAAACAGGTCAACTCGCTGAATGTCATGGGCGTTATAAGTTGTTCGTGCGTGCCATACCGGCCGTTGCGAACCTCAACAACATATCGAAGGAGTCTACATGAGCAAGCTACTTTCCATCCTGATCGCTGCCGCCTTTGCCACCGTTTCCGCCGGTTCCTTCGCTGCCTCGCATGGCGGCGCCATGAAGGACGACAAGAAGATGGAGAAGAAGGAAGAGAAGAAAGACGCCAAGGCCGAGAAGAAGGAAGAAAAGAAAGACGCCAAGGCCGAGAAGAAGGAAGAAAAGAAGGCCGAGAAGAAGTAATCCGGACCGTCCGCATGACCAGAAGCGGGCTTCGGCCCGCTTTTTTATTGCGTAAAAACATGGGCTTGATTTGCCATGCGGGGCACAGAGGGAATAACCATGAGCCGGAGCAGAGAATTTGTGCAGAAGGCGTCAACCCGGCAGCACGCCATGGCGTTATGCAGCGGGTGCGCCATCCGGCGTCACGCCTAAAACATTCAAGGAGTCTTACATGAGCAAGCTGCTTTCCATCCTCGTCGCCGCCCTGTTCGCCACCGTTTCCGCCGCTTCCTTCGCCGCCGACGCGCCGAAGAAGGAAGAGAAGAAGGCCGAAAAGGTCGAGAAGAAGGAAGAGAAGAAGGCCGAAAAGGCTGAAAAGGTCGAGAAGAAGGAAGAGAAGAAGGCCGAGAAGAAAGACGCGAAGAAGTAAACCGCAGCTTCTCAGGAAAAAGCGGGCTGCGGCCCGCTTTTTCTTTGCCCGCTCAGCCGTGGCGGGCGGGGCCGGCGGCGAACATCGCCGCGCGCAGGCCGAGCACCCAGCAGGCGGCGACCAGCATTCCCGCCAGGACATCGCTGGGGTAATGCACCCGCAGGTAAACCCGCGACAGGCCCACCGCGGCCACCAGCAGCGCCAGCAGCCAGCCGGTCGCCGCACTCAGGCGCCAGCCGCGACGCGCCAGCAGGACCCAGACGGCGAGCGCCACGGCGGTGATTTGCAGCGCATGCGCACTGGGGAATGAAAGGCTGGAAACTTCCGGGCTCAGGCCCGGGATCGCCTCGGGCCGCGGGCGGGCAATCAGCTCCTTGGCCAGATGTGCCAGGGCCGCCGCGCCGCCCAGGGCCAGCGCGAGGAAACCCGCCTCGGCCGGCGATCCGCGGCGCCACAACAGGATCGCGGCGGCCGCCAGCGATGGCAGCAGCAAAATCAGCGAACCGAGCCAGGTCAGGCTGCGGAATCCCGCGTCGAGCACCGGTCGGCGCCAGGCGGCGGCGAGTTCCAGGCCCTGACGATCGAACGGGGCAAGGCCGGCCCCGTCGGCGCCGATCCAGAACGCAGCCACCGCCAGGAATGCCAGCGCCACAAACCACCATGCGGTGGCCTGAAGCACGCCGTGCCTCAAGCGTCCCGCCCGCTCACGTCCGCTCCGTGCGGCGCCAGACGCTCGCCAGCCAGGGCTGCTGCTCGCGGGGCAGGCCCGGCGGGCGGTAGTAATGCTCGAGTTCGGCGAAGCCCGCTGCGGCCAGATAGCCGCGCCATGCCGCAAGATCGTAATAGGCGCCGTAGCGCTCGCCGCCGATACTCTCCTGGTTTTCGCCGCGCGGATTCGAGCTGAACAGCACGCCGTCCGGCTTCAGCGTCGCATGCAATTGGCGCAGCACCCGCGGCAGTTCCTGCATCGGCACATGGAACAGCGAGGCATTGGCGAACACGCCGTCGAAGCGGGCCGGCGGCAGCTCGAGGGCCAGAAAATCCTGCTGCCAGACTTCGCCGACGGCGTGGGCACGCGCCATGTCGGCCAGCGCCGGCGCGCCTTCGAGACCGACCACGCAATGCCCGCGGCGGGCGAAGGCCAGCAGGTCGCGGCCCGGACCGCAGCCGAAATCCAGAATCGTGAATGGCGGCGTGCCCTGTATATGGCGCAGCAGCGCCGCGATGTTCTGCTCCACGTCGTGATCGCGCGTGCCTTCCCAGAAGGCCTGGGCACGCGAGTGGTAGTGCCGCAAAGTGCGGGCGACGATCTGCTGCAGGGTGTCGGGATCGAGTGTCATGTGTGGCTCGCGGCACGGACGCGACAGCTTACCTCTTCGCCGTGGCGCCAGCACCAACTCTTGCACCGCGCGAGCCGGCCCCCATAAAAAACGCCACGGCGAGCCGTGGCGTTTTGCGCAAGCGACAGGCTTCAGGACTTCAGCGCGACCAGCACCTCGTCCAGCATCTTCTTCGCATCGCCGAACAGCATGCGATTGTTCTCCTTGTAGAACAGCGGATTGTCGACCCCGGCGTAGCCCGAGGCCATCGAGCGCTTCATGACGATCGAGGTCTTGGCCTTCCAGACTTCGAGCACCGGCATGCCTGCGATCGGGCTGGTCGGGTCGTCCTGCGCCGCCGGGTTCACGATGTCGTTGGCGCCGATCACCATGGCCACGTCGGTATCGGGGAAGTCGTCGTTGAGCTCGTCCATTTCCATCACGATGTCGTAGGGCACCTTGGCTTCGGCCAGCAGCACGTTCATGTGGCCGGGCATGCGCCCCGCCACCGGATGGATGCCGAAGCGGATATTGACGCCCTTCTCGCGCAGATGCTTGGTGATTTCATACACCGTGTGCTGCGCCTGCGCCACCGCCATGCCGTAGCCGGGAACGATGATCACGCTCTTGGCTTCCTTGAGCAGTTCCGCCGTCTCGGCGGCGCTGATCGGCGCCACCTCGCCGGCCGGCGCCGCGGCGTCGCCCTTGGCCGCCGGCGTGCCGCCGCCGGTACCGAAGCCGCCGGCAATGACGCTGATGAAGTTGCGGTTCATCGCACGGCACATGATGTAGGACAGGATCGCGCCGGAGGAACCCACCAGCGCGCCGACCACGATCAGCAAGTCGTTGGAGAGCATGAAGCCGGTCGCCGCCGCGGCCCAGCCCGAGTAGCTGTTGAGCATCGAGACCACCACCGGCATGTCGGCGCCGCCGATCGCCATCACCATGTGGATGCCGAACAAGAGCGCGATCACGGTCATCACGACCAGCGGCGTCATGCCGTCGGCGATGCTGTGGGCGTTGATGAACTCGCGGCCGAACCAGATCACCACCAGCAGACCGGCGAGGTTCATCCAGTGGCGCCCCGGCAGCAGCATCGGCGAACCACCGATCTTGCCCGACAGCTTGCCGAAGGCGATCAGCGAACCGGAGAAGGTCACCGCGCCGATCAGGATGCCGATGTAGATTTCCATCTCGTGGATCGACTTTTCGGCGCCGACAAGCGGATTCGAGGTGTCGATGTAGCTCGCATAGCCGACCAGGCAGGCCGCGAGGCCGACCAGGCTGTGCATCAGCGCCACCAGTTCGGGCATCTGCGTCATCTTGACGACCTTGGCCGCATACAGGCCGACCGCGCCGCCGACCACCATGGCGCCGATGATCCATGGGTAGCCTGCCGCCGTCACGCGCGGGCCGAACACCGTGGCCAGCACGGCGATGGCCATGCCGATCATGCCGAACAGATTGCCGCGACGCGAGCTCTCGGGATTCGAAAGTCCGCCCAGGCTGAGGATGAAAAGGATGGTTGCTCCGATGTAGGAGACGGTTGCTAAATTACCTGACATGTGTTTCTCCGAAGGGCCGTCCCGAGGAGCAACGGCCCATAAAGTTTGAGCGCAGCGAACAGTGGTAACCCCCTTGCCTGGCAAGGGGGGCGGGGGGCATGCTCATTTCCTGAACATGGCCAGCATGCGCTGGGTCACGGCGAAGCCGCCGAACATGTTGACCGAGGTGAGCACGATGCCCACCACGGCCAGCCAGCGTATCCACTGGTCGGGCGGCAGGCCGCCGGCGAGCGGCGGCGCGATCTGCACCAGGGCGCCGATGGCGATGATGCTGGAGATCGCGTTGGTCACGCTCATCAGCGGCGTGTGCAGGGCCGGCGTCACGTTCCACACCACCATGTAGCCGACAAAGCAGGCCAGCACGAAAACCGTGAAGTGGGCGAGGAAAGCCTGCGGCGCATTGGCGCCGACGAACCAGAACAGCGCGGCGGCAACGCCGAACATGATGGCCAGCTTGTTGCCCGCCATCGGTTCGGAGGCAGCCCCGTGACCGTGGCCCTTCTTCGCCTGCACCACGGCTGCCGCCGGCTTCGCCGGGGCGGCGGCGACCGGCTTGGGCGCCGGAGGCGGCCAGGTGACTTCGCCGTTCTTGATCACGGTCAGGCCGCGGATGGCCTCGTCTTCCATATTGACGTCGAGGCTGCCGTCGTCTTTGACGCTTTGCGTCTTGCACAGCTCCTCGGCGAGCCGGAACAGGTTGGTGGCATACAGCGTCGACGACTGCTTGGCCAGGCGCGAGGTCAGGTCGGTGTAGCCGACGATGGTCACGCCGTGCTTCACCACCGTTTTCCCGGCCTCGGTCAGTTCGCAGTTGCCGCCGCGCTCGGCCGCCATGTCGACGATCACGCTGCCCGGCTTCATGCTCTGCACCATCTCGGCGGTGATCAGCCGTGGCGCGGGCTTGCCCGGAATCAGCGCGGTGGTGATGATGATGTCTACCTCGCGCGCCTGCTTGGCGTACATCTCGCGCTGGGCCTGCTGGAAGCCTTCGCTCATGACCTTGGCGTAACCGCCGCCGCCGGAACCTTCTTCCTCGTATTCGACCTTGACGAATTCGCCGCCCAGCGACACGACCTGGTCGGCCACTTCGGCACGCGTGTCGTTGGCGCGCACGATGGCGCCGAGGCCGGCTGCGGTGCCGATCGCCGCGAGGCCGGCGACGCCGGCACCGGCAATGAACACCTTGGCCGGCGGCACCTTGCCCGCGGCGGTGATCTGGCCGTTGAAGAAGCGGCCGAAGGCGTTGGCGGCCTCGATCACCGCGCGGTAGCCGGCGACGCCGGCCTGGGAGGTCAGCGCGTCCATTTTCTGGGCGCGCGAGAGCGTGCGCGGCAGCGCGTCGATGGCCAGCACGGTGGCCTTTTTGGCAGCGAGTTGCTGCATCAGTTCCGGGTTCTGCGCCGGCCAGACGAAACCGATCAGGGTGCCACCTTCGCGCAGCAGGCCGACTTCCTCGGTCGTCGGCACGCCTACCTTGAACACGATGTCGGACGCGGCCCACAAATTGGCGGCGCCCTCGATAACCTGGGCGCCGGCGGCGCGATAGGTATCGTCGCTGCAATTCGCACCATCACCGGCGCCGGATTCGACGGCGACATTGAAGCCCAGCTTGATGAGTTTTTCGACGACTTCGGGTACCGTGGCCACGCGTTTTTCGCCAGCCAGCGTTTCCCGGGGAACTCCAATTGTTAGCGCCATGATTCTCCCATTTGCATGTCCATTGATAGCCCGCTCGACGAACGCCTGTTTTTGTCGTTTTCGTCCCAGCCTTGTGCGCGTTTGCCAACCCAGAGGGCGCGCCGCCGGTATGATACGCCTTCCTTATCAGTCTATTTGATCGATATCAATCGTCTTTCGATCGCCCGACATGACCAGTCCAAAGCCCGGCCGTCATCGCGCCCACGGCGCCAAACGCCTCTCCCCGGCCGCCAAGGTGGGCCTCGCACCGGGCGCGCTGATCCACCTCGGCGAGCGCAAGACCGAGCAGGCCGCGATCGCGCTGATCGAGTACGGCGATGCCGAGTTGACCGAGCACCAATTCAACTCGCTGGCCGAAGCCCACAGCTACCAGCCGAAACTGCCGGTGCTCTGGCTCAACGTGCATGGCCTGCACGAACCCGAGGTGATGGCCGAGATCGGTCGCCGCTTCAAGCTGCATCCGCTGGTGCTGGAAGACATCCTCAACACCAACCAGCGACCCAAGGTCGACGACTATGGCGACTACCTGTTCATCGTCGCCCGCTTCTTCGAGATCGACGCCGGGAGCCAGCAGATCGGTTCGGACCAGGTCAGCCTGATCCTCGGGCCGAATTTCGTCCTGACTTTCCAGGAGCGGCCCAGCGGCCGCTTCGATCCGGTGCGCGAGCGCCTGCGCCAGGATCGCGGCCAGATCCGCAAGCTGGGCGCCGACTACCTCGCCTATTCGCTGCTCGACGCCGTGGTCGACCGCTATTTCACGATTCTCGAAAACATCGGCGAACGCACCGAAGTACTCGAAGACATGATGCTCGACCGGCCGCGGCCGGGTGCGCTGCAGCTCGTGCATCAATTGAAGCGCGAGACGCTGAACCTGCGCCGCTCGATCTGGCCGCTGCGCGAAGTGATCAACAGCCTGACCCGCGCCGACGAGCGCTTCTTCCGCGCCGAAACCCGACCCTACCTGCGCGACGTGTACGACCACACGGTGCACGCCATCGAATCCCTCGAAGCCAATCGCGACATGATCGCCGGCATGCTCGACATCTACCTGTCGGCGATCAGCAACCGGGTCAACCAGGAAGTCCGCGCGCTGACCGTGGTCGCCATCATCTTCATGCCGGCGACGCTGATCTCGGGCATCTTCGGCATGAACTTCAAGACCATGCCGCTGCTTGATTGGCCAACCGGATTTTTTGTCGCCATCGGCATGATGGCGACAGTGGCGACCACGCTCTCGATAATCTTCTGGCGCCGCCGCTGGCTAGCGTGACGCGGCCGCCGGCGCCGGCCAGTCGCGGCACAGCAGCCGCCAGCGCTCGGTAGCGTATTCGCCGCTCTTGCAGGCCGTCTCGGCGATGCGCCCGCGCGCCTGCCACAGCGCCATGATCGCGGGCGTGCGCCGCGATTCCGAAATCAGCAGCAAACCCGTTGCGCCGCGCCGGCCGAGGATGTCGGAGCCGCCGGCGTCCTTGCCGAACTTGCCCGCCGCCACGCCGTCGAAAGCCTCGAACCAGACCTTGACCGCCGGCCAATGCTCGTGCGCGAAGGCGATGCGGATATGGCGCAGGCCCTCGGCGCCGAAAAAGAAGGTGATCGCCTGCGAGGGTATGCCGTCGATGTTGTTGGCCAGCGTCCAGCACACTTGCGTGTCGCTGGCCTCGACCTGCTCGTTGCGGCCGAGCTCGCCATAGCAGCGCATGCGGAAGCCAGCCGCGGACAGACGCTGGCGGATCTCCGCCATGGCCATGCCGCCGGCGAAATCGTCGAAGCGGTATTTCCAGGCCGGCGCCGCCTGGCGCTCCGCCTCGTCCTCGGCCAGCCAGCGGTCCGACTGGTGGCCCCGGGCCCACCAGACCGCCCACAGGCCGATCAGCAGCAGGATGCCGATGCGCGCCGGCAGCCAGTTGCGCACCAGGGGAGGCTCGCGCCGTAGCGCCAGCGCCAACTCTTGCGGCGCCGCCGCAGCCTTGTCGCGTGCGGCATACATCAGCGCGCCGATCACGGCAATGACGATGCCGGCGCTGGCCGTCACCGCCGCGGAGAACAACGTCGGCCACCAGACCGCAGGCAACGCGGCCAGGGCCGCCAGCGTGCCGCCGAGCACGAAGAATCCGCCCAGCAGCGCGAGGCCCCCATGCGGACGGGCCGGCGCGGCGCCCGCCGCGGCCGGGCCGAGGCTCGCCCTTTCGATCGCGTTTTCGTTGGCGAAGCCGATCGCGGCGACGAAGATCCAGCCCAGCACCCCGGCCACCGCCCGCCACGGCCCGAAATCCGACGCCTGCGGGTAGCGGATGCCGGCCAGCAGCAGGCCGAACGACAGCCCCGCCAGAATCCAGCCCAGGCGCGCGCCCCAGAGGCCGCAGCGGCGATAGGCGGCCTCGTTGCGCCGCCTGTCGTAGTGATCGACGACGACCGAAACCAGCACCGCCGCGCCGCACAGCATCGCCGCGGCCATGACCCAGGCCGCCACGCCGTGCAGATGCAGTGCTCCGGTCTTGGTCGGCAGCACCAGATCGTCGACCATGACCCCGATCGCGCCCCAGGCGATCAGCGCCAGCGCGCCGAAGCCGCGCAGCAGGCGCGCGCTGAGCGGGACATGGTTGGGCGTGTA